>JAITDQ010000332.1 GCA_031282485.1 Tannerella sp.
GCATCATGCGCATCATAAAAGAAGAACAGCCGGAAATCGTCTCCCAAACCTTCGAGATGACATGCGAAATGACCCTGCGCATCCGCAAAACCCTTTTCGAAAACCTCAAAACCCGCCTCCTCAAAGTAGAAACCACATACATTCCACCCGCAGATTCCTGCAAAATTCCAAAATTACCGGAATAAACATATTGTTAGCGGCGCGGCGGCTTCTTACCGGAGCATTGATTTTATGCCTTCGGAATATTTGATTTGGTAGCTGCCGAGGGTGCTGCCGGGGTAGATGATGCAGTATTCTATTTCGGGGATTTTTTCGGCCATGGCGATTGCGGGTTCGACACCCATGGCCATGAAGGCTGTTGCATAAGCGTCGGCGGTCATGCAGTCGGGGGCTATTATGGTGGCGCTCAGGATGGATTGTTCGGAGGGGTATCCGGTGTGCGGGTCGATGGTGTGGGCGTATTTTTTTCCGTCACGGATGTAAAAATTCCGATAGTTGCCGGACGTGGCGATTCCGCTTTTCCGGCACGGCATGATTTTGAACTCGATTTCGTTTTGGATGCCGGAACGGTCGTCTTCGGGCTTGTTTATGCCTATCTGCCAGCAGACGCCGTTGGGGTTTTTTCCTTTCGAGACGACCTCGCCGCCTATCTCGACCATGTAGTTTTCGACGCCTTCGCGTTCGAGTAACGCGGCGACGACATCGGAAGCGTATCCTTTGGCGATGGCGGAGAAGTTGAGCATGATGCGGGGGTCGTCTTTGATGACCTTCCGGCCGTTGAGGCGTATTTTTTTATAACCGACGAACGACAGGATGCTGTCGATTTTTTGCTGCGAGACGCTGTCGCTTTTTTCAAAGCCGAATCCCCACAGGTTGATTAAGGGGGCGGCCGTCGCGTCGAAAACGCCGCCGGAGTTTTTCGATACTTCCATGGCTTTGTTGAATACGGTCGCGAACCGGTCGTCTACTTCCACGTCTTCGTTGCGGTTTACTTTTGACAGGATGGAGTTCGGATTGAACGGGTTCAGCGACAGGTTGAAAGCCTGTAATTCGGCGTCGATTTTGTCGGTCAGGATTTCGGGCGACCGGTATTTTATGTGGTACAGGGTGTGAAAAACGCTGCCGCTTTCTTCGTAATACGGCGCCTGTTGCGCACATGAGGCGCAAATAAAGACGGTTATGATGCAGCAGATACCTCCGTGTACGAAACCGTTACGTGTAAAATTTATTGTTTTAAGCATCTTCATTCTGTTTTACCAAATCGTTGAATAGTTTCGGGACGGGCGTTTCGAAGCGCATTTCTTCGCCGGTGGCGGGATGCCGGAAGCACAGGCGGCGGGCGTGGAGCATGAGGCGTCCGGCGGGGTCGGTCAGGGCGCCGTATTTCGGGTCGCCGGCGACGGGATGCCCGATATGTTCCATTTGGGCGCGTATCTGGTTTTTACGGCCGGTTTCGAGGTCAAGCTCGATGAGCGAATATTTTGTGTTGTTTTTCAGCACACGGTAGCGGGAGACGGCTTCCTTGCCGTGTTGCGGGTCGGTGCAGTAAACTTTCATGCGGCTGTTTTCGGCAAGCCAAGTGACGATGGTGTCGCTGTTTTTTTCGGGAATGCCTTCTATCACGGCGATGTACGTGCGTCGCGTTATCATTTCGTGCCAGTTGGCGCGCAGATATTCCTGAATGTTTTTGTTTCGTGCGAACATCATCAGGCCGGATGTTCCTTTATCCAAACGGTGAAGTATGAATATTTTGTTTCGGGGGTCGATTGTTTTTACATACTGCGACAGTAAAAAATAAGCCGTTCGTTCCTGCGCCGTCGAATCGGATACCGACAGCAGGCCGTCTTTTTTGTCGACAACGATCAGTTCGTCGTCTTCCCATACGATTTTCATTTGCGGATGATTGAAGGTCACGCGACCTTTTTCGTGGCTTATTAACACTTCATCGCCGGGGTTGAGCGGGGTGTTGAAATGCGTTGCCGGCGTGCCGTTCACCCATATCTGCCTGTGCCGCAACAGGGCTTTGACGGACGACTTACTTTGCCGGTCAAGCCGTCCGAGGAGGTAGGGCAGGAGGGTGTTTGTTTCCGTTATGACGCTTCGCTGTCCGCGCAGCTTGTTTTGTTTCTTTTGCATTGTTACAGTTCGTCGGAAAAATAACTTTTGGGTAATGCCCGGCAGTTATACTGCGAAGCCATGATTTCGCCGTAGGCGCCTGCCGAACGGAACGCGATGAGGTCGTTGCGTTTCACCCGGTTCAGTTCGACGTCCTTGCCGAATACGTCCGAAGATTCGCATATCGGGCCGACTACGTCGTACGTTTCCGGCTGTTCGTCGCTCGTTATGTTTTCGGTGTGGTGGTATGCGTCGTACATGGCGGGGCGTATCAAGTCCGTAAAGCCGGCGTCGAGTATGGCAAACTGTTTTACTTCGCCTTTTTTCACGTAGAGGACTTTCGAAATGAGCGAACCGCACTGGCCGACGACGGAGCGTCCGAGTTCGAAATGGATTTGCTGTCCTTCGCGTTGTTTTATTAATTTGTGGAATACGGCGAAATAATTTTCAAATTCGGGTATGCAAAGATGATTGGGATGATGATAGTCAATGCCCAGTCCTCCGCCGAAATTGAGGTTTTCGATTTTTACGGCGTATCCTTCGAGTTCGTCCTGCAGTTCGTTGGCGCGGATGCATAAATCGCGGAAGGCCGAGAGGTCGGTTATTTGCGAACCGATATGGAAGTGAAGCCCCGTGAAACGTACGTTTTTCATTGATTTCATTTCGTCGAGAACGCCGCGGAGCAGTCCGAGGTTGATGCCGAACTTGTTTTCCTGCAGTCCCGTTGTGATTTTTGCGTGTGTATGTGCATCGACGTTCGGGTTGACGCGCAACGCTACCCTTGCCGTTTTGTTCCGCGCTTTTGCCAGGGCGTTTATCACTTCGAGTTCTGCCTGCGATTCGACATTGAAACATGCAATATCGTTGTCGAGGCCGAGGTTTATTTCCCAGTCGGCTTTCCCGACGCCGGCAAATACGATTCCCGCCGGCGGGAAACCGGCGTTCAGGGCTGCCCGTATCTCGCCTCCGCTTACGCAGTCGGCGCCAAACCCGTTTTTCGCTATCAGCGAAAGGATGCGCGGATTGGCATTCGCTTTTATTGCGTAATGCTGGTGGTAGCCGTATTTTGCCGTTTCCGCCCGGATGACGTCCAGTGTGTCAAGGAGCAGCGCCGTATCGTAGTAGTAAAACGGCGTTTGTATGGTTCTGAATTTTTCAACAGGAAAAGAGCCTTTTATCATCTTGAATAAAATTTGATTAATGATTAATGGGTCGTGGGGTTTCGTGACAGGGCGGCATCCGCCTGTGAGTTGAATAAATGTTCGCTCAGCGCCTGTAATGCGCGTTTTTTGTCGGACGATTTAATCAGCAGCGATATGTTATAATTGCTGCCCCCGTACGAAATCATGCGGACAGGTATATCTTTAAGTGCGGATATTACCCTGGCTTCGAAGCCGAGGTTCTCCCACGTCAGGTCGCCTACGATGCAAACGATCACCATGTCGCGGTCGACGGTGACGGCGCCGTATTTTTTCAGGTCGTTTACGATTCCTTCCAAGTTTTTCGGGTTGTCAATCGTGACGGAAACGCCTACTTCCGAGGTTGTAACCATATCTATCGGCGTGCGGTAAGTCTCGAATATCTCGAAAACTTTGCGCAGGAATCCCGTTGCAAGCAGCATCCGTCCGCTTTTAATTTTTATGGAGATGATATTGTCCTTTGCGGCGACCGCTTTTATTTTTTTCCCTTCCATACGGTTGGAGATGGCCGTTCCGGGCGCATCCGGCTGCATGGTATTGAGGAGGCGGACGGGGATGTTGTTCAGTTTAGCCGGCAGGATGCAGGTGGGGTGCAGTATTTTAGCGCCGAAATAGGCCAGTTCGGCCGCTTCGTCGAAGTGCAGATGACGTACGGGAGATGTGTTTTCGACAATCCGTGGGTCGTTGTTGTGCATGCCGTCTATGTCCGTCCATATCTGTATTTCTTCAGCCCGGACGGCCGCTCCGAGCAGCGAAGCGGTGTAGTCGCTTCCGCCGCGTTGCAGGTTGTCTATCTCGCCGTAAGCGTTGCGGCAGATGAATCCCTGTGTGATATAGATTTCCGCATCCGGTTCTTTTGCCAGCAGGTCGTTGAATTTTTCCTTTATATAAACCGGGTCAGGCTCCGAGTTCTTGTCCGTGCGCATATAGTCCAGAGCCGGGATGATAACGGACTTGACACCTGTTTCGTTAAGATAGAGGTTCATCATGGCGGTAGACATTAATTCGCCCTGCGCAAGGATGGCGCGTTCTTCAAACAGCGTAAAAAGGTCTTTTACCAGCGAACGGATGTAGTTCAGGTACGACATTACGACGTCGCCGGCTTTGTCTTTATACTCCTGTGTGCCGTATAATTCGTCTATGACGCCGGCATATTTCCCCGCCAGTCGGTTGATAATTTCGTTGGCGCCGTCGTGATTATTTTTATACAGGTAATCCGAAATCTCGACTAAAGAGTTTGTTGTGCCCGACATGGCCGATAATACTACAATCTTTTGCTCTCCGTCACAAATCAGTCCGGCAACGTCTTTCATGCGTTGCGCCGACCCTACCGATGTTCCTCCGAACTTCAAAACTTTCATTTCTTCGTATGTTTTAAATTGTTGTTTATATGTTTATAATCTTATTCTTCGTTGCTGAGCGGCGTTCCCCGTTCGACACCGCACAGGCGGTCGTTTTCGCATTTGACGACATTTGCGGGAAATGCATTTACTATATTATAATTATGTGTGGTCATCATCACGGCCGTTCCTTCGTGACATATATCATGCAGCAGCTGGACGATTTGGCCGCTTGTCCCCGGGTCCAGATTGCCGGTCGGTTCATCGGCCAGAATGATTGCCGGCGTGTTGAGCAAAGCGCGTGCGATGGCTACGCGCTGCTGTTCGCCACCCGACAGTTCATGAGGCATTTTGTATCCTTTGTTGGGCATTCCCACCTGCTCCAGAACTTCGCCGATGCGGCGGTTTATCGCGTTCCGTTTTTTCCAGCCCGTCGCCCGGAGCACAAATTCGAGGTTTTTGACGGCCGAGCGGTCGGTCAGTAACTGGAAATCCTGAAATACGATACCCAGTTTCCTGCGGAGATAAGGTATTTCCCGGTTTTTTATTTTCCTCAGGTTGTATCCTGCCACATAAGCGTTGCCCTTACGGACAGGGATTTCGCAGTACAGGCTTTTCAGCAGGCTGCTTTTGCCGGAGCCTACCTTACCTATCACGTAAACGAACTCTCCCCTGCTCAACGTCAGCGAGGCGTCGCTCAGGATGACATTTTCTTCCTGACAGACTTCTATATTTTCCAGTTGAATCAAAAAATCGTTTTTCATTCCTTATGTCTTTTTTTAAGTTCTTTAGCCAGATCTTCCAGCGTGAAACCTTTGGCGGTCAGCAGCACGACGAGGTGATAAATCAAATCGGACGCTTCGTAGATGAGACCTTCGTCCGTGCCGTTCGTCGCCTCAATGACGGTTTCGACAGCCTCTTCCCCGACCTTCTGCGCCATGCGGTTTACGCCTTTTTTGAAGAGCGAGGTGGTGTACGAGCCTTCCGGCTGTTCCCTGAAGCGGCGGGTTATGAAGTCCTGCAGGTATTGCAGGAAGAAGAACCCGTCTCTGTTCGTTTCGCCGAAACAGGTATCCGCCCCGGTATGACATGCCGGCCCGACAGGATTGGCTTTTATAAGCAGCGTGTCGCTGTCGCAGTCGGAAAGTATCTTCACTACATGGAGGAAATGTCCGCTTGTTTCGCCTTTTGTCCAGAGCCGCTGTTTCGTGCGGCTGTAAAACGTGACTTTCCCCGATTCGACGGTTGCCCGATACGCCTCTTCGTTCATAAATCCCAGCATCAGCACGACATTTGTCTGTGCATCCTGTACAATCGCGGGGATTAGACCGCCCATCTTGTTAAAATCCGGATTCATTGTTTTTATTTTTAATTCTTCGTATTTGTTTCCGTCCGGCTAAGCCGGACGGTGTATGCAAAAAAAATCATCTGACGTTCACCTTTTCATTCCTGAGATACTGTTTCAGTTCGGATATTTTTATTTCCCCGAAGTGGAACACGCTCGCAGCGAGTGCGGCATCCGCTTTGCCTTCGACGAAAACATCACGGAAATCCTCCTTTTTCCCGGCGCCACCCGAAGCGATTATCGGGATGTGAAGCATGCCGGCAAGCACGGATAACGCTTCGTTTGCGTATCCTTTCTTTACGCCGTCGTGATTCATGCTGGTGAACAGAATCTCGCCGGCGCCGCGTTTCTCCGCCTCGACCGCCCACTCGAAGAGTTTCCGGCCGGAAGGTATGCGTCCCCCGTTCAGGTAACAAATCCATTCGTCGCCATCCATATTGGCGTCTATTGCCGTCACACAGACCTGACTGCCGAAGTTCCGGGCAATCTCGTCGATGAGTTCCGGGCGGCGCAGGGCTGCGGAATTAACCGAAATCTTGTCGGCGCCGGCATTAAGCAGCCGTTCGACGTCCGACAGTTCGTTAATCCCCCCCCCGACGGTAAACGGGATATTTATGTTCGCGGCAACTTTCTTCACCAGCTCCGTAAACGTTTTACGCCCTTCGTGCGAAGCTGTAATGTCAAGATAGACCAGCTCGTCCGCTCCCTGGCGGCTATATTCCGCCCCCAGTTCGACAGGGTCGCCCGCATCGCGGAAATTGACGAAGTTGACGCCTTTCACCGTTGTCCCGTCTTTTACATCCAGACAGGGTATAATACGTTTCGCTAACATAAATTTATTCTATCGTTTAAATATCCCCTGCTTTAGCAGGGTTTCCAGTTCCCTGAGAGTTATCATCCCTTCATAAATCGCTTTGCCGAAAATGACCGCCGGCACGCCGGCCGCGTCCAGTTCGTCGATGTCTTTTATGGAACCGACGCCTCCGCTTGCGATAAGGTAAATATTCGGCACGGCCTCCCGTATCTTTTTATACAGCGCCGTGGACGGCCCCTGAAGCATCCCGTCCCGGCTGATGTCCGTACAAATCACTTTCGTTATCCCTTCTTTATGATATTCTTCAATATAGGGAATCAGTTCTTTTGCCGTTGTCTCCTGCCATCCGCCGACGGCAATCTTTTCGTCTTTTGCGTCGGCGCCCAGGATGATGCGTTCGCTGCCGAAGCGTTTCAACCATTCCCGGAACACGTCCGGCGATTTCACGGCAATACTTCCTCCCGTAACCATCTGCGCCCCGCAGTCGAAAGCAATCTCAAGGTCTTTGTCGCACTTGAGGCCACCGCCGAAATCAATCACTAACGATGTCCGCGAGGCAATACGTTCCAGCACGCGGTAATTAATGATTCTTCCTTCGCGTGCACCGTCGAGGTCGACGACGTGCAACCGTCTAATCCCGCAGCCTTCGAACGATTTCGCAACTTCGGACGGGTCTTCGTCGTAAACCTTTTTGGAATCGTAGTTGCCTTGTGTCAGGCGCACACATTTTCCGTCGATAATATCAATAGCAGGAACAAGTTCTATCATCCGCGTCACAAGTTTATAAAATTCCTCAAAATCATTTCTCCCGTACTCCCGCTTTTCTCGGGGTGAAACTGCGTGGCATAAAAGTTATCCCTCTGCATGGCCGCGCTGAACGGATGAATGTAATCGCTCGTCGCAGCCGTGTCATTTGTTACGGACACATAATAACTGTGTACGAAATACACGTATGAGTTGTCCGGCAGTCCCTCGAACAGTTTCCCCTGCATGTCGGTCAGCGAGTTCCAGCCCATGTGCGGCACCTTGTCTTCGTGCCGCTGCGGGACAAACCGCCGAACGTCGGCATCGAAAATACCGAAGCAGTCCGTGTCGCCTTCTTCCGAATGGCGACACATCAACTGCATGCCGATACATATACCCAATACCGGTTGTTTCAGCTCGCATATCAACCTGTCCAACCCGCGTTCGCGCAGATAATTCATCGTTGTACTCGCCTCTCCCTGTCCGGGAAACACAACCTTATCCGCCGTACGAATACACTCCGCATCATCGGTAATAACAGGTGTAATCCCGATCCTTTTCAGTCCGTAATCGACGGAACAGATATTCCCGGCGTTGTATTTTATAATGACTACTTTCACTTTTTATTCTGTTTTCAGCCCGCAAAGATAGCAAAAAAACAGATAAAATACTATATATTTTAATGTATAAATGTATATTTTCCTGCTTCCGCCCGGAAAAAAACTCCGTTGTCATCTTCGTCGACAATACGTATTCCTTCTGTTTTTTCGAGCGGTTGTTTGCTTTCCGTTATTTGTGACGCCGCCGCCGGAAGATAGATATTCGCTTTTGAGCCTGCCGGGATAGTGATATCGTAAATCACTTTGCCGTTTTCTTTGCGCCAGCCGATTTCGATTAATCCGTATGGCGATTCGAGCGTCGCTTTGGCATACGAGAGTTTTTTCACCACGCGTGGACGGATGTTGAACGTGCGATAACCCGGGTCGGCAAGGTCCGGCTCAATTCCGGCAAGACATTTGATAAACCACGATGAAATCCCGACATACGAAGTGTGAATAAGCGCCGAGTGCCGATGGTCGATTTCCCAGACTTCCGGTAATGCCGTCTCGCCACGGGCAAT
>JAITDQ010000331.1 GCA_031282485.1 Tannerella sp.
CATATCGACATTCAATTATTCAGGTAAACGGATATGCCGAGCTTTATCATCATGGGGTTTAGCGGATAGTGGGTGAATGAAAAATAGTTGGTCGGTTTGATGAACAGCGAACTCAGGTTATAGCCCGAAACGAAGAAACGAGCCTGTTTCAGGTGGAAGTTTGCGTATGCGTTGATGACGGGATAATTGCCGGTTTTGACTTCGTCCTGTGTCCGGAACTGTTGTGTGGCGGGTTCGTAGTAGGGTGCGAGGTATGATGTATGGTAGTGAACGTCTGCGCCGATTTGGAGGCTCAGGACTTTTACCGGTTTGAAATCGAGATAAATGTTTGTGTATGCGGATATCTGCGGCAGGGGCAATACGCTTTTTTCGCTGCTCAGCTGGTAGGCGACTTCGTTTTCCCAGCCGAACGCCTTATACCGGAAATCCTGCCTTATCCGTGCGGTGATGACCTGGAGGTTGCTTCCGTACTGTTCGGGGACGCCTTTTGTGCCGAAATAGATGAAGTTTTGAATACTTTCCACTCCGGCGGAAAGTTTCGTTTGCGTCTGTTTAATCTCCACTTCGCCGCCGGCGTATACTCTTTGCATGTTTCTTAATCCAAGATCCCACAGGAAATAACGCGAATGGTGGTGACGCATGTAAAATGCAGGGGTAAGGTTTTTAATATAACCGGCCGCTTTTACGGATGCATCTTTTCCCGACAGGCGGAATTGGGTTTTCACTTCACCGTCGATGCGAAATTCGCCCAAATCGCTTCCCGCAAGGCAAAGCTCGCCTCTTGCCTTATAAGTAAGCAGCGTACCCTGACGCTTCGACAGTTCGGCGCCGAGATAAGTAGAAAATTCGTCATAATCGGTCGTACTCCTCAGGGAATCTTCCGCCGAAGGGAGTGTGAATCTTCTTTTTTCAAAATTGACATAAGCCGTCAGTCCGAATTTAACCCAGTCCTGGAAACCTTCCCGCAGCGACAGGGCAACCGTATTTTTCAGATACCATGCGGATGTATAATCGTCCGTCGTTGAGTCTCTGGCGCCGAATCGGTCTGCGTAGCAGGCATCAATCGTGTTCATGTTTGAAACGAAGCGCCGGCTGTTGTTTTCGTATTCCAGCGTGTGAATGATGCTCGATACGGGCACGAAGACGGCATTGATGTCCTCCGCCCCGTCCTCCGGGCTGCTGCCTGCCGTTCCCGCAAAAATATCCGGTTCGGCCGGCCGGTTCTCTTCCGTCTCCTCTTGTTCGCCGGACTGCAGTTCTTCCTGCAGTTTCCGTTCTTCTTCCTTTTTTTTCGATTCTTTCCTTCGTTCGGCTTCCTCTTTTTCCTGAGCCGTCATTTCGCGGTAAAAACCGAGGTTATACCTGTGCGAAAGGAAGAACTGCCCTCCTTTCACGCGATTCCATGTGTTGGTCAGGCGGGTGGGGAACGATTGACGGTCGAGGGGTCTTTTCCCGTCGTTAAATTCGTCGAAATAGGATATTAAACTGTCATTCGTGATACCTCCGTTTTCGGTATTCAGGTAGTTGTAATTGCGCAGGTACGTGTGCATTTCGTACCGGTCGGACAGATAACTTCCGAAAAGACGGTAGTACACCGATTTATTACTGTTCGACGTATACTGGCCGCGCACGTAAGTATAATCGAAATCCGCGCCGACATTCACTTTCTTGCCGAAATTCGTAGTAAGTACCCCGTTCAGCTCTTCCTCCCTGTTTTTTTGTCCGCCGGCTCTTGTATAGGTCAGCCGGGTGTAAGGGTCTTTGACGTCGTAGAAAAGAGCGTTTTCAGGGGTTGTTATACAGTAAAAGTACGGGTTTGCAAAGATGAAATCATTCTCTTCGTCGCGTTCCGAGAATATGCGGCTTTGTGCCGGCGAGCCGGCGTTGGCAAGATAGCCGATCGCAAGTCCGCGTCCTTCCGTCAGTACGCTGTTCGAAAAATTCAGCCTCATCGTATCCATGGGGGCGATATACCTTTCTCCCAGTTTATCCGTGAGCCGGAATGCCGTTACGGGACCGGCGCTTATCCGGCTGCTGTCCTGAAGGAGAAGACTGTCGGACAGGTTCTCCGGCGCAACGCTTAATTTAGGCGAAAATCCCTTCAGGGAAGATTGAGCCGAAAGCGCACCGGAAAAAACGACGGATAATAATATGTACAAAAAGCCCCGTTTCATAGGCGGCAAAGATAATTATACTTTTTGGATAATGTCCATACCTTTCCGGATTGCTTCTTCGTTAGCCGGAAGTAAATTGTAGTGGCGTTCGGGCAGTGTTTTCTTCAGCCCTTTCATTACGCTTTCGAGGGTCACCATGGGCGCGATTTTCAGCAGTCCGCCCAGCACAATCATATTGAACGTTTTGGCCATATTCAGTTCGGCCGCCGTATCCATTGCATTGATACGGTATACGTCCACATCCGTGCGGCCTACGGGCTTGTGTATCCCATAGCCGTCGTAAATGAGTATCCCGCCCTTTTTCACTTTCGATTCGAACTTGTCCATGGAGGGCTGGTTAAGGATTATCGCGATATCGTATTCGTTCAGGATTGGCGAACTGATGCGGTCGTCGCTTATGATGACCGTAACGTTTGCCGTTCCTCCGCGCTGTTCGGGGCCGTAAGAAGGCATCCAGCTCACTTCCTTTCCTTCCATTAATCCCGAATAGGCAAGGATTTTACCCATGGAGAGGACACCCTGTCCGCCGAATCCGGCTATGATAATTTCATGTTTCATACAATGTTCAGTTGATAGTTGTTACGTCATATATTCTTTAAGTCACCTAAAGGATAGAACGGGAACATATTCTCTTTCATCCATTCGTTTGCTTTTTCCGGCGACTGCTTCCAGCCGGAAGCGCATGTCGACACAAATTCCACGACGGAAGTTCCCTTTCCGGCCATTGAGTTTTCGAAAGCCAGCCGCAGCATCTTCTTCGATTTTTTCACCGCCGCGACGGTTTCTACGCTTTGACGTGTAACAAGGCAAGTCCCTTCGAGCTGCGCCAGCAAATCCGAAATCTTTAACGGATAACCGTTGAGCGGAACGTCCCTGCCGTAAGGGCACGTAGAAGTCGGCATACCCAGGAGCGTTGTAGGCGCCATCTGTCCGCCGGTCATCCCGTAAATGGCGTTGTTGACGAAGACGATTACGATGTTTTCGCCGCGGTTTGCCGCATGAATTGTTTCGGCAGTTCCGATTGCAGCAAGGTCGCCGTCGCCCTGATAGGTAAAGACCATTTTCCCGGGATTCAGCCGTTTAACGGCAGTTGCCACCGCCGGCGCCCGTCCGTGAGCCGCTTCGAGCCAGTCTATTTCAATATAATTGTAGGCGAAGACGGCGCATCCTACCGGCGAAACGCCTATCGTTTTTTCTTCCATACCCATATCTTCGACAATCTCGGCGATAAGTTTGTGTATCACGCTGTGGCTGCATCCGGGGCAGTAGTGCATCGGCGCGTCGTTGAGCAACTTTGGTTTCCGGTAAACCACGTTTTCGGGTTTTATTATTTCGTCTAATACCATAATTCCAGTATACGTTTACATTCAAAAAAATCTCATTATATATTGTGCAATTCTTAATAAAACGGCGATGCCTCCCAAGATGAGGTATGTCGGATTATCTCTGCTCGTAACAACCCAACAGACGGCCGCTCCGATTGCTAAAACCATGAAGAGCAGTGTGAATACTTCATCTAACCGGCTACCACGTTTCATATCAGTTTTTCTTTTACGGCGTTTACAATTTCATCGGGCGTGAACACAATCCCGCCGAGACGTCCGAAGTGCTCTACCTTTATCCGTCCGTTCACGGACAGGCGCACGTCTTCGACCATTTGCCCCGCGTTAAGTTCCACGGAAAGCATTCCCTTCACCCTGTCCGCATAACCGTTAATTGCTTTTGCCGGGAACGGCCAGAGGGTAATGGGACGGAACAGTCCGAGTTTCAAACCTTCGCTGCGCGCCGTCTCTATCGCTTTCTGGCAAATACGCGCCGATGACCCGAAGGCGACAAGCAGATAATCGGCATCGTCACACATATATTCTTCGAAGCGAACTTCGTTTTCTTCAATTTTACGATATTTTTCCTGAAAACGAAGATTTTTCTTTTCCATAATTTCAGGGTCAAGTTCGAGCGACGTTATGACATTGCGTCCACGGCCTTCTGTTTTACCCGTAGCCGCCCACGGCGATTCCTCCAGTATTTCGGCCTCCGTTTTGCGATTCCGGAAAGGGGGCAGTACGACTTTTTCCATTAGCTGCCCAATCATGCCGTCCGCAAGGATTATGGCGGGATTAAGGTATTTGAAAGCCAGGTCGAATCCCAGGGATACGAAGTCGGCCATTTCCTGCACGGACGACGGCGCCAGCGTGATAAGCCTGTAATCGCCATGTCCGCCGCCTTTCACGGTTTGGAAATAATCGGCCTGGCTCGGCTGTATGGTTCCCAGTCCGGGGCCGCCGCGCATTACGTTCACGATGAGGCAGGGCAGGTCGGCGCCGGCAATATACGAAATGCCTTCAAGTTTGAGGCTTATCCCGGGGCTTGACGATGACGTCATCACGCGCTTGCCCGTGCCCGCGCCACCATAAACCATGTTTATTGCCGCGATTTCGCTTTCGGCCTGAAGCACGACCATGCCTGTCGTTTCCCAGGGCTTTTCCGCTTCCAGCGTTTCCAGTATTTCCGATTGAGGCGTAATGGGATAGCCGAAGTAGCCGTCCGTACCGTAACGGATAGCTGCGTGAGCAATCGCTTCATTGCCTTTCATTAATCTTACTTCTTCCATTTTAACTGCTGATTTTCTTTTTGTAAACAGTGAGACAGCCGTCCGGGCACACCCAGCCGCAACTTGCACATCCAATGCATGCGTCGGGGTTTTTCATATATACATAATGATATCCTTTGTTATTAACTTCACGCGGATGTAATTCGAGCACATCAACCGGACAGGCTACTGCGCATAAATTACAACCTTTACAGCGTTCCGTGTTTACAACGACTGCTCCTTTTATTTTTGCCATAACTGCTATTTTTTCCGTATTTATTTTTTAAAGGTCACAAAAGTACAAAAAAAAGCGGAATGTGAAATGAAATTGCCCGACTTTTTCATTCCGGGGTATTGTTTTTATAGAGATATGAACCTTCCGGGACGAATTTACCGCATCAGTTATTATGTAAGTTACTGTTCAAATATTTTCTGGCCAGTTCGCCGATAATCGATTCATCGGCATAAGCCTCCGTCAACTGGTCTCTTGTCATGTTCAACGTCGACAGATATTCCAGGATGCGGTTCGGGAAGAGTCTCAGCGCTTCGCTTAACACTTCGATTGCTTCTTTCCTTCGTTCCGTTTCGATGCAACAGTATATGAAATTCCCGTAAACGGAGACTTCGTCTTCCAGATCATTATTTCCTATGACAGGCTTTAATATATGGTAAGCCTTTTCATATTCTTCCATGTTCATGAAACATTCTGCAAGAAACAGTTCTACTTCGGAATTGTCGAAATCTTCGTACGACGTCAGTTCTTCATATATGGCGATAGCCTTTTGATAGCTTTCGTTTTTATAAAGACAGTACGCTTTCATCAGTTTGATTTCATATTCCAGGTCTGAATCCTCGGTTTCATTGATGCACGTCAGCGCGAAGTCGAGCGAATCCACCGCCCGTTCAAAATCCGCGCACAGCGAATACAGCCGTCCCTGCATATACCATATTTCGGCAGAATAGGGGTCTTCATCCAGCAGTTCATGGCAAAGGGTCAATGCTTCTTTTGTTTTTCCCTGCAACTCAAGGTTGAAACAAAGTTCCGATTTCAGGGACAGGTTGTCGGGGAACATCGTTAAGGCATGCTGTATGAAAGTACAGGTATCCTGATAATATTTTTCCATATCGTTCATGACGCATGCCGTATGATATACGGCATCTTCCAGGTATGGACTGTCCAGGGCAGTCAGTTCATCAATCAGTCCGATTGCTTCGTCACGCCGGTCAAGTTCGCAGTAACATTCAAGGCGTATAAGGTCAATGTCTTTATTGCCTTTGATGCCGATATCGTCCGCAAGTTTCAGCGCCGATTTGTAATCTTCTATTGCCACGAGCGTTTTACACAGCGATATTCCGAACCCGACGCTGTCGGGATATAATTTGTACCCCAGTTCAATCACCGCCTTCAGATTCGGCGCATCATCTTTATCCAAAAAATAATCAATGAGCGATACGAGTTCATCTTCTTCGAAGTATGGGGTCGTATTGCTTTTCCGTGATTTGAGGAATCGTTCCAATAAAGATGAAATATTATTCATTTTTCACTGTTTATTTGTCTTTTACTTTTTTCCACGTATCTCTCAGCGATACCGTACGGTTGAAAACCGGTTTGCCGTCTGTACTGTCCGGGTCGACATTGAAATATCCGATGCGCTGGAACTGAAACCGGTCATAAGGTTTCGCATGTTTAAGTTCCTCTTCAACAAAGCAGTTTGTAAGGATTTTCAAAGAATCGGGATTCAGCAGTTCATGGAAATCCCTGTCTTTTTCCTCCGCCGGATTTTCTACCGTGAAAAGGCGGTCGTACAGGCGAACTTCGGCCGGGACGGCATGTCTGACCGATACCCAGTGTATCGTGCCTTTCACCTTGCGGTTGCTGTCCGGCATACCGCTTTTCGTCCGCGGGTCGTATTCGGCATAAACTTCCGTAACTTCGCCGGCTTCGTTCTTTTTGCATCCCGTACATTTTATAATATAGGAACAGCGCAACCGGACTTCCTGCCCGGGCGTAAGGCGGAAATAATTTTTCGGCGCATCTTCCATAAAATCTTCCGCTTCGATATACAGTTCGCGCGCGAAAGCTATTTTGTGCGTGCCGGCGGAAGGGTCTTCCGGGTTGTTAACCGAATCGAGCATCTCGACCGTGTCTTCGGGATAGTTCGTCAAAATCAGTTTTATCGGATTTATCACGGCGGCAACTCTTTTTGCCGTCGCATTAAGGTCTTCCCTTACGGCATACTCAAGCTGTGCGACATCAACAATCCCGTCGTATTTGGTATAGCCTATCATGTTGATGAAATTGCATATTGACGCCGGCGTAAAACCCCGTCGGCGATATCCGCATATCGTCGGCATGCGCGGGTCGTCCCAGCCGCTTACGATGTTTTCCTTTACGAGTTGCAGCAGTTTGCGTTTGCTCATCATTGTATAAGTCAGGTTCAGACGGTTAAATTCCGTCTGAACGGGACGGTAATTATCATAAATTTTATTCTTTTCGAATCCGTCGCCGGCTTTACCGACTTCTTCCGTCAGCAAATCGATAAAATAGTCGTACAACGGACGGTGCACTTCAAATTCGAGCGTACATAACGAATGAGTGACGCCTTCGAAATAATCGCTTTGTCCGTGTGCGAAATCATACATCGGATAAACCTTCCATGTTGTGCCCGTGCGGTGATGCGGATGTTTTATGATGCGGTAAATAATCGGGTCGCGGAAATGCATGTTGGGCGAAGTCATATCTATTTTAGCCCGGAGGGTCATGGCGCCTTCCTCAAACTCACCTTCGTTCATGCGCAGGAACAGATTCAGGTTTTCCTCAACAGGTCTGTTGCGGAAAGGGCTGTTAACGCCCGGTTGCGCAGGCGTTCCTTTCTGGGCGGCAATCAGTTCGGCGCTTTGTTCGTCCACATAAGCCTTTCCGGCCTTGATGAGCCGTATTGCAAAATCAAATAACTGCCGGAAGTAATCGGATGCATAAAAGACGTTCGCCCACTGAAATCCGAGCCATTTGATATCTTCCTGTATCGCATCCACGTATTCGACATCCTCTTTTGTCGGGTTCGTATCGTCGAATCGCAGGTTGCATATACCGCCGTATTGTTTGGCAATGCCAAAGTCCAGGCAAATAGCCTTCGCATGTCCGATATGGAGATAACCGTTCGGTTCCGGCGGGAAGCGGGTCTGGACGCGCCCGTCGTTAAGGCCGTCCGCCAAATCGTTTTCCACCTTTTGCTCAATAAAATTTAAACTTTTCCTGTTACCTTCCTGAATAGTATTCTCTGCCATAATCATAAGCTTTATTTCGGTGTGCAAAGATAGTGCAAGTTGAGCGCAATACAAAATAAAAGTAAACTTTTG
>JAITDQ010000031.1 GCA_031282485.1 Tannerella sp.
CGTTTAATGCGGTGTAGAAGTTTTCGTCCTCAAGGCACGAGAGGGTTGTCAGACCGGCGGTCATGGCGACGGGGTTGCCGGAGAGCGTGCCGGCTTGGTAGACCGGGCCGTCGGGTGCGAGGAGCGACATGATGTCCCGGCGTCCGCCGAAAGCGGCGGCGGGGAAACCGCCGCCGACAATCTTGCCGACCGTGGTAAGGTCGGGGGTGATGCCGAAGAGTTCTTGGGCGCCGCCCCGTGAGAGGCGGAGACCGGTTATGACTTCGTCGAATATGAGCAGGGAGCCGTTTTGTGCGGTCACGTCGCGCAGGTGTTGCAGGAAACCGTCCCGGGGCAGGACGACGCCCATGTTGGCCGGTACCGGCTCGACGATTACGGCGGCTATGTCGCTGCCTCTCGCGCGGAACGTGCGGTTCACGGCTTCCCGGTCGTTGAAAGGAAGGCTGACCGTACAGGCGACGAAACCGTCCGGGACACCGGCCGATGATGAACCGCCGAGGCCGGCTACTCCCGAACCGGCGGCGACAAGCAGGTGGTCGGCGTGCCCGTGATAGCATCCGTCGAATTTGACGATGAGGTTGCGTCCCGTGTACCCGCGGGCAAGCCGTATGGCGGACATCACGGCTTCGGTGCCGGAGTTGACGAACCGCGTCCGTTCCATCGACGGGATGCAGCGGTTGACTGACCGGGCAAGCGCCGTTTCCGGCAATGACGGTATGCCGTAGCTCGTACCGTTGGCAATGGCTTTCCTGACCGCCTCGTTTACCGGCGCGGCGCCGTGGCCGAGTATGAAAACGCCCCAGGAGAGGCAGAAGTCCGTAAACCGGTTGCCGTCGACGTCCGTCAGGCGACAGCCCCGGGCTTTCCGTATGAATAGGGGTTCCTCTCCGACGCTTTTCAGCGCCCTTACCGGACTGTTCACGCCTCCCGGAATGTAGCGCAGCGCTTCGCGGTAGGCCTCGCGGGAATTTTGTCTGTTCATCATAGAGTTATCAGTTTGTTCATTGTGTGAAAAGACTGCCACTGGTAATATTTGGCGATCTCCTCGTTTATAATCTGTTCTGCCTTGCAGATTTCATTGTGGCGCAAAGATATGCTTTTTTTTGCAAAACGTTCGACATCTTCGAGGTTAAACAGCTTCACACGACTGAACGCCGCCACTTCTTCGCTCACATCGCGGGGGAAGGCGAGGTCGAAAATCAGCAGGTCGCGGTCGCCGGGGATGTCTTCGGGATGAATGATCAGGTGCGGCGCCGACGTGGCGCAGATCAGCACATCGGCAAACTGCAGGAGGAGGCGTTTATCGTCGAGGCTTATGGCCGTTCCGTTATAGCGGGAGGCCATGTCCTGCGCTTTTCCGAAGTTCCGGTTGGAGAGGAAAATGTTCGTAGCTTGGCGGGCGACGAGGAATTTCACGATGTCTTCCGTCAGTTTGTTGACGCCAATGACAGCGATGATTTTGTGTTTGAAATCCGGGATTTCCTGTTTCAGTATTTCGACCGTCACCTGGCTGTGTGAAACGGCGCCTTCGGCTATGCGGGTTTCCGTCCGCACGCGTTTTCCGGTATGTATTGCCGTCTGGAAGAGGCGGTGCAGGGCGGGCGACAGGCGGTATGTTTCGCAGGCGCGGAGGTAGGCCTGTTTCAGCTGCCCCTGTATCGCCCGTTCGCCTGTGAGCGACGATTCCAAGCCGGCGGCTACTTTGTAGAGGTGGCGCACGACCGTTTCCGGCGCGTTCCCTTCTCCCCAGTATATTTCTATCCTGTTGCACGTGGACAGCAGCACATGCGCCGTCGTCCGGTCTGCCTCGAAACCTTTCAGGAACGCCTCGCGCTCTTTCAGGTTATATTCCGTGTGATTTATCAGTCTGTAGCATATCATGACTTTCCTGTAAAACCATTTATGGAGCTGTCTCCTGCAGGGACAGTTCCCCGTTTTGCGCCAATTGGCGTATCCTGTCGCGGACGGCTATCGACCGGCGGACATTCCGGGCATTGGATGATACGGCAATCGTCATATCTCCTTCCTTATATATGGCCGGCGATATGAAATCGCACAGGGCGGGACTGTCGCACACGGAGGCCGGCACGTTCAGCGTCCCGGCGTCGTTTTTTATGCGGGCGTTCAGCGCCTCGTCCCCGGTGCAGATATAGACCATGAACGCGCCTTCCAGATCCGTCCGTTCGTATTCTTTCCTTACCAGCTCGAAAGGCAGATCGCCGAAACCTTCGTGAAAGTCGGGTGAAACGACTGTGACCCTGTCCGTAAAGCGGCTCAGCAGGGTGGCTTTATGATAGCCCGTTTTCCCGCCGCCTATTATCAGGATTTTCCGGCCGGTTATATTGACGGAGACGGGTAAAAAGTTTAACTCTTCGCTGTGTTTCATATCTGTTTGTGTTTATCGTTTGTGCAGTCCACATTCTTTATGTTCGGGGTTTTCCCACCACCAGCGTCCCGACCTGACGTCTTCGCCCGGCGCCACCGCCCGCGTACACGGGCAACAGCCGATGCTCGGGAAGCCGCGGTCGTGGAGGACGTTATAGGGCGCATGATTGGCTTTAACATACTCCCACACGTCCTGTTCGCTGAAGCGGGCGAGCGGGTTGATTTTTATCAGGCGGTTCGTTTCGTCCCATTCGACGGTTTGTATGCCTGTCCGCGTAACGGACTGTTCCTGCCGGAGGCCGCAGATCCATGCGTCGAGCGTAGACAGGGCGCGCGTCAGCGGTTCTATTTTACGTATACGGCAACACGCCTTCCGCCGCTCGACGCTTTCGTAAAAAGCGTTTATCCCGTTTGCCCGGACATACTCTTCGACCGGTTTGTTTTCCGGGAAATAGACTTCCATGCGGATGCCGTACGTCATATTCGTTTTATCGATCAGCGAATAGGTTTCGGGGAAAAGGCGTCCGGTATCGATCGTGAAGATACGGGCGCGCGGGTTTATTTTCAGGATCATGTCGGTCAATGTCTGGTCTTCAAGTCCCAGGCTCGACGCCAGTGCGATACGGTCGCCGTATGCACGGAGGAAATACGCCAGTATTTCTTCCGGTGGCTTCGCCTCGAACTCTTTATTCAGTTTGTCTGCCTCTGTTTTCATTTCATTTTATTTTAGTCACGACTGTTCCGCTGCGCCGCCCGTGACGGCCGGGGCTAATCATATCGAATAAGTTTGTTCTTCCAGCGATTCCACAATCATTCCCGCGCCGACGGTTTCGAACGTAGCTTCGTTGATTATCACAAGGCTGCCCGTTATCCGGTTTTCGGCGTACAGGTCGTATTTCAGGGGTTTGGAAGTCTTTATCTGGATGTGCGCAATGTCATTCATACGGACGGTTTTATCGTCCAAAATGTTTTCCAGCGTATTGATATTGACTTTGAAATAGACACTTTTGACGATTCCGAAAACCTCGTCCGTTATATGCCGGATGATGTATTTCGCCCCGATGCTTATCGGACGGTGATTCAGCCAGCACACCAGCAATGAAATGTTGGCATCGTGGCGGGGAATATTATCCCTGCCGACAATCATGTCTCCCCGGCTGACGTCCACATTATCGTTCAGGCGGATAGATACCGACTGGGGAGCGAACGCCTCGTCGCGGGATTTATCGCCCTCGTCGATCGCCTTCACCGTCGATTCCGTATAGGACGGCAATATGGTCACCCTGTCGCCGACCCTGATTTTCCCGCCGGCTAAGCGTCCGGCATAAGCCCTGTAATCGTGAAACCTGTCGTTTTGCGGCCGGATGACGTACTGCACCGGGAAGCGCAGGGCAAGTTCGTCGATACCTTCCTTTACGGGAAGATTCTCCAGCAGGTGCAGCAGCGTTTTTCCCTTGTACCATGGCGTCCTGTCGGAAAGGTTTACGACGTTATCGCCATCGCGCGCCGAAATGGGGATGTAATGTACTTTTTTAAGTCCCAGTTTTTTGGCAATTTCAATGTATTCCGCTTTGATGCGGTTAAAGACGTCTTCCGAGAAATCCGTCAAATCCATTTTGTTGATAGCCAGAATCACGTGGTCGAGGCGCAGGAGGGAGGCGACATACGAATGACGTTTTGTCTGTTCGATAATCCCGTTGCGTGCATCGACGAGGATAATGGCTGCGTCGGCCGTAGAGGCGCCCGTGACCATGTTGCGGGTATACTCGATGTGTCCCGGCGTATCGGCAATGATGAATTTCCGTTTCGGCGTGGCAAAATAACGGTAAGCGACGTCGATTGTAATACCCTGTTCGCGTTCGGCCCGGAGGCCGTCGGTAAGCAGCGCCAGATTCACCTCATCGTTGCCCATCCGTTCGCTTGCCGCCTTTATGGCTTCCATTTGGTCTTCAAAGATAGATTTGCTGTCGTACAGCAATCTTCCGATCAGTGTGCTTTTCCCGTCGTCGACGCTGCCCGCCGTGGTAAAGCGCAGTAACTCCATGTCTAAATATTCGCTCATATCTGTTTATATCTCCGGTTTAATTAAAAATATCCTGCTTTCTTACGGTCTTCCATTGACGCCTCCGAACGTTTATCGTCCGAGCGTCCGCCGCGTTCCGTAACCCTCGACGCGGCGATCTCGCGGATGATGTCTTCGAGCGTATTTGCTTCCGATACGGTCACTCCCGTACAGGTAATATCGCCGATCGTACGGCAGCGGACGCGCTTGCGCACTACCTTTTCGCCGGCTTTCAGCTGCATGAAAGGATAATATGCCAGCCAGACGCCGTCGCGTTCGAAGACTTCGCGCTCGTGGGTATAGTAAAGGCTCGGCAATTCAATGTTTTCGATAAAGATGTACTGCCAGACATCCATTTCCGTCCAGTTACTCAGCGGGAAGACGCGGAAATGCTCTCCCAGCTGTTTTTTTCCGTTGAAGGTGTTCCATAATTCGGGACGCTGGTTTTTAGGGTCCCACTGTCCGAACTCGTCGCGGTGCGAGAAGAACCGTTCCTTGGCGCGCGCTTTCTCCTCGTCGCGTCTGGCGCCGCCCAATGCCGCATCGAACCGGTATTTTTCGATTGCGTCGAGCAGGGTGACCGTCTGCAGTCCGTTACGGCTGGCATTGACGCCTCTTTCCTCTACGGCGCGACCTGTATCGATCGATTCCTGAACGGAGCCTACGATAAGTTTCACGCCAAGCCGCGCGACAATGTCGTCCCGGTACCGGATCGTCTCTTCAAAATTATGTCCGGTATCAATGTGTAAAAAAGGGAACGGGATAGCGGCCGGATAAAAGGCCTTATAAGCGATGTGCGCCATTACAATCGAATCTTTCCCTCCCGAAAACAGCAGTACCGGCCGTTCAAACTGCGCCGCTACTTCGCGCATGACGTATACCGATTCCGATTCAAGTTCCTTTAAATGTGTCAATTTATTACTGCTCATGTTTTGTTTGTTTTTAGCGTTTTCATAAAATCTTTGGCATAATATGATATGATATAATCAGCCCCGGCGCGCCGAATGGCGGTCAGGCTTTCGAAGAAAATCCGTTCCTCGTCGAAGAATCCTGCGGCAGCGCCGTTTTTCAGCATTGCATATTCGCCCGAAACCTGATAGGCGACCAGCGGATAACCGGGAAAACGCGCCGATGCCCGGTATAAAACGTCAAGGTACGCCATTGCCGGCTTTACCATAATCCAGTCGGCGCCTTCTTCGATATCGGCTGCAATCTCTTCCAGTCCCTGGTCTTTCGTGCGGAAATCCATTTGATACGTTTTCCTGTCGCCGAACGCAGGCGCCGAGGCGGCCGCATCGCGGAACGGGCCGTAAAAGGCCGATGCATACTTTGCCGAGTATGCCAGAATCTTTGTTTTCAGCTTTTCTTTCTCCAAGCGCTCCCTTATCGCCTGCACCTGCCCGTCCATCATGGCCGAAGGCGCGACGAAATCCGCGCCGGCAACGGCATGCCGATAAGCCATTTCGGCCAGCAACGGCAGGGTTGTGTCATTGTCCACATCCCGGTTATGAATCAATCCGCAGTGTCCGTGCGAAGTGTATTCACACAGGCAGACGTCGGTAAATACCACCGCTTCGGGGAAACGGGTCTTGACCGTCTTCACCGCCCGGCTTATGATGTTATCGACCCCGTATCCCGCGCTGCCCCGTTCGTCTTTTTTCGTTTCATCAACGACGCCAAAGAGCAGAATCTTGTCTATGCCCAGCGATAAAAGCTGCTCGACGTCAGCCGGCAACTGATCCGTCGAAAAACGATAGATACCCGGCATGGACGGTATCGCCTGCCTGACGCCCGTCCCTTCCGTCACAAAATACGGATAAATAAAGCTGTCGGCCGTGATCTGCCGCACATCGGCATACCGGTCTCTTATCTCCTGCGTCGCCCTGTATTGTCTAAATCGTTTCATTTATATGTGATTTTATTTTGTTTTCCGTAGTTTTTCCCCGTGCAACCAACTGTATGCCTTCCGGCAACGCGCCGTATAAACGCCTGAAGGCATCCACGCCCGACGGTGAAGAAAAAATGATCTTCCGAAAACCGGACAAATCTGTTTTCGGGGCTTCGGTATTCATCGTGTTCTCATAAACGGGCACATCCGTTACATGATTTCCCAGCGCCGCCAGTTCGCCGGACAGATATTTCAGCGCCTTGTCCGAACGGGGCAACAGGATATGGTTATCCGTAATGCCTGTCTCCCTGAAATAACTTACTAAGCCTTCGGCCGATTCCGTTGCGGATTCCATATCGGGACGGATACGATGTTTTTTTAATTCGAGCGTTGTCGTCTTCCCGACGGAAGCGATTTTTACCGCTCCCAAAACGCGGACATCGAGCGCCGTTTCGTCCAGTATTTCAAAGAAAAAGCGCACTCCGTAGCGGCTGGTGAAGATAATCCATTGATAAGCGCTTATTTTTTCCTTCAACAGGCGGTGCAGGACGTCATTCCGCGCCTTTTGTATCTTAATCAGGGGAGTATGCGTGATGTTGTGCCTGCCGTCGTTGTATGCTTCGCAGGTGGTGCCGGTCACCAAAACATTCTGTTTGCGGGCGTTGCCGCTCTCAAAGGACACGACGTTGCCGATGACGACAAGTATCGGCGTCGGGTATTTGATGACCGAATACCGTAATTCGCCCAGCGTCGAGAAGAACGTTTGCTGCCCGGGCAACGAAACGTTATACGCCAGCGCTGCCGGCGTATCGGCATCGCGTCCCGACGCAATCATCTTTTCGGCAATATCCGAAATGTTCGCTCCGGCCATATAGTAGACCAGCGTATCGGCGTTGGGGATTTGCAGGTTTTCGCTCGAATGTCCCGTAACGAAGGCTACGGACGACGCCACGCCCCGGTGCGTTAACGGGATGTGCGTACAGGCGGCCAGCGCCGTACCGGAAGATATTCCCGGTATAATCGTTACCTCCACAAAACGGCTCGCGAGGAAATCAAATTCTTCCCTTCCGCGGGCAAAAATCATCGGGTCACCGCCCTTGAGACGTACCGTATTCCTGCCCGACACGGCAGCCCGATAAATCATTTCATTGATTTCGTCTTGGTGATAGCTGTGACGGCCTTTTCGCTTGCCGACACAGATTTTTTCCGCATCATACTTCTCCGTAAAATTTTTATCAATCAGGTCATCATGGAAAATGACGTCGGCTTTCCGCAGGGCATGATCCGCTCCGACGGTCAATAATTCCGGGTTTCCCGGGCCGAATCCGGCAAGCGTCACCCGGCCGTAAGTCCGTCGCACGTCGAGTGCGGCGAAAAGGGCTTTCAATTCCGGGTTCCCTGCTCTGCCCACAACGGCCAGATTACCTTGCAGGGGATGCGTTTTAAACGGTAACGTTTCCGCAATGCGGGAAGCCAGACCCAAGCGTTTGAGGGCGCACGTAGCGACAATCAGCGCATCGACGCGCCCGTCGTCGACCTGCGCAATACGTTCTTCGATCGTGCCCCTGATACTTACGACCGTCAGATCGGGACGCAACCTCAGCAATTCGGCTTTGCGTTTCGCCGAACTCGTACCGATCCGCGCTCCTGCCGGGAGCTGCCGCAAGCCGAGGTTATCCCTGCCGACCAGCGAATCGGTTTTATCCTCCGCTTCGGTCAGGCAATACAGTTCCAGACCCGCAGGCAGGGGGTACGGCAAATCTTTTGCCGAATGAACGGCTACATCGGCTTCGCCGTTCAACAGTGCGCGGTCGAGTTCACGGGTAAAAAAGTCGCCGGCAACAGGTTCGTTCAGCAGTGAGATATCCTTGTTTTTATCACCGAAAGAGGCTATGCCGGTCAGGTCGTATGCAACTGCCGGCAAAGCGGAAAACACTTCTTTCACCTGAATGAGCGAAAGGGGGCTGTTCCTTGCTGTTACTTTTAATTTTCTGTCTCCGGTATGCTTCATTTTATCCTGTTTTTTGAAAAATAACCTGTGATTATCCTCCCTGTAACACTTAATATAAGGACAATGATTGTCAGCAGTAAGGCTGCGGCATACGCCCGTTCCCTTACTTCGGGGATGGGGCTGCCCAACTGGAAAAAAACGGCCAGAGGCAACGTCGCGGCAGGCTGGTCGAGCGAGGCGGGAATGTTGTCGGTAAACCCGGCGGTGAATAAAACGCCGGCCGCGTCGCCAATGGCGCGTCCGACCGACAAGAGGGTGGCGGTGGCAATCCCCGGCGCGATCTGCCGGATGACGACCTTGCAGGCTTCCAGTTTGGTGGCGCCCAGTGAATAAGCGGCATCCAGAAGGTCTTTGGATACCGAATTTGCAACTTCGTCCATTGAGCGGACAAAGATTGGGATAATGAGCAGGGTTATCACGATAATCCCTCCCAGCAACGACGTTTTCAGCCCGAAAAAGATCATGATCGTAAAGGCAAATGCGCCATAGACAATGGACGGTATGCCAAACAGCACGTCGAAAGACAGCCGCGTGAAGTAGGCCAGCCGGGACGATTTTTTCAGGTACACATTTATGTAGAAAACAATGGGGATACTGATGATTAACCCTAACGAAGCCGAAGCGAAAACAATCATCAACGACCCGGCTATGGCGTTCAGAATCCCTCCTTCCTTACCTAAGTAAAACCCGCCTCCGGGCATACAGCTGATCATCTCCCACGTTAACGAAGGAAAACCTGTTTTGGCAATCGTCCAGATGATGCTCATGAAAAATCCGAACACCGTGACCGTTGCCAGTATCATCAACAGGTTAAATACCTTTTCTTCTATAAATCTGAGCTTCATAATTTAAATTTTTTCGCTACATTTTGTAAAACAACACGTGATATTGCGTTAAAAACAAGGATGATGACAAACATCACCAAAGCTGCAAACATAAGCGCCGACTCGTACATCGGCAAAGAAAGCATCTCGCCGTAGTTATTCGCAATAAGCGCAGGCAAAGGGTAAACACTGTCGAAGAGCGAATGAGGGGTGCCGATCATATTTCCGCAGACCATAAGCACCGCCAGCGTTTCGCCGAAAGCTTTCGAAACGGAAAGGACGACGGCCGCTATGATTCCGGGAGATGCTTTCCTGACTACGACCAAACGGGATGTTTGCCAGCGTGTAGCCCCCAGTGATATGGATGCGTCTTTCAGATCCTTGGACACGGTGGAGAAAATCTCAATGAACAGGCTTACCAGCAACGGGATAATCATTACACTCAGCACGATACCGCCTGCCAGCAACGTATATCCGCTTGTGTAATCGACAAAATACGGCCCCAGACTGTCCGCTATCCATGGCACAATAATCAGCGTTCCCCACAGGCCATACACGACGGAAGGAATACCGGCCAGGATGTCTAATACCGGAAATACGGCTTTCTTCACCCACGGTTTTGAATTTTCCGTCAGGAATAATGCCGTAAGAAGGGCTATCGGAAGCGCTATGAGTACGGACAATGCGGTCACATATACCGAACTCAATATAAATGACCGGAACCCGAACTCGCCCGTCAGCGGACTCCATTCCGACCCCCACAGGATGCTCCATGCGGAATTTTCCTTCAGTATGCCCGTCGATTTATAATACAGGCCGACCCCCATTATCAATGCAATCAGCAGTGATCCGGTAGTGAACAGTTGCATAATCCGAAAGGCAACCTTATTCTTAAAAAGTCTTTTTGCTAATAATGATGTTTGCACAGTTCTTTTACTTCTCTTAACGTAATTCCGCTTTGTTTGATATTGAATTGTTATTTTAATTTTAATAATTCCGCTTGCAGTTTTTCTTCCGAAAGAGCGATATAACCGGTTTCGACGGCATATTTCTGTCCTTCGGTAAGGACATATTCTATGAAAGCAATGACTTCGGGCTTCGTCGGTTTACCTTTCGTCACCAGATACAGGTCGCGGGCGGGAGGCGAAGGATAACGTCCTTCATTGATAGCTTTTATCAGCGTTTCGGTCGTTTCATAAAAATCTTCTTCCGGGTCTATCCGCCCGTTTTCATTCATGTCAATGGGGATAATGGCCAGTCCTTCAAAAATCTTCTTTGATTTTTGGTCGTAAGCATAGGCAATATTGTTAAATCCTATTCCGGCTCTATCCTTCTGAACGGCTGCGGCAAGTCCGGGGTCTCCGAACACGGCGGTCGCTTTCAGATTTTCCTGTTTCTTGCCGAACCATGCGGCAAACGTTTCAGCCGCGCCACAGGCGTCGGAGCGTGTAAAGACATGCACCGGAAGAGTCGCGGAAGTGCCTAAGACTTCGCCCCACGTATTGATTTCCCGGCTCCAGAGTTTCGCGGCGGTTTCGCGTTTCAATCCCGTTTTACGGATAGCTTCCCGCTCCGGGTTATTCGCGTTGATGATGGGCACGACGGCATCCTTCACCGTAGCTATCGGATATGCGCCTTTGACGGTTTCTTCGGGATATATCTCACGAGACACCATTCCAATATCTACTACGCCCGACAGCGCGTCCGTCATTCCTTTTCCGGCGCCTCCGCCCGATATGTCCACTTTTACGTCCGGATGCAGTTTCCGAAATTCCTCCCCCCATTTCACGGCCATGGGATATAGCGCAAAAGCGCCCGAAAGCTGTATCGTTCCCGTCAGTCCGTCGCCGGAAGCGGCTGTTTCCTGTTTGGGTTTGCCGGCGCCTGTGCAGTTTGCGAGTAACGCAACACCGGTCAATAATAGAAAAATTTTTTTCATCATACTGTAATGTTAATAGTTTAAATTATTACTCACCGTAACTCTCGGCGATAACGACGACGAAGCGCATCCGCGCCTCCAATACTCTAATACAATTCGTTACCGGATAAATCCGCTAATCACCGGTTATTCAATTATCTCTATCTCACACGGCTGCATACGTCCTCCGGCCAGGGAAAACGCCTTTACATCCGGCTTTTCGGCGGCTAAAGAAATAATAATGTAGATGATCTGCGGGTCAAATGCCAAACGAATATCCTCTTCCGACGGACGAGCCGGCGTTGAAGGATGACTGTGGTAGTTTGCTATAATTTTCCGACCGTTCCGCCGTGCCTCTTTCAATACGTTAAACTGTTCCTGCGGACTGAAAGAGAAATGTTCCGGGCTGTGGTCGACATTGGTCATGGCATAACGCGCCTGCACGACACCATCCGTTCCGGTCAGCAAACCGCACGCCTCATTAGGCAGTTCGTCGACGGCCTGCCGTATCATTGCATTTATAATATCTTCCGGTATCCGTATCATCTGTTTATTTCTTTTTCAGTTCGCACACAGCCTGTTCCGCTTCAATCAGCTCTACAATGGAGGGAGATGCTCCGCAGACCGGGCATTTTGCATTTTTTTTCACGTTTACGGTTCTGAAATCCATTGTCTTTGCATTAAATATCAAAAGTCTGTCCGTCAAAAGCGTCCCCGTGCCGACCAAAAACTTCAAAACCTCGGCGGCCTGTATTGTCCCTAACATCCCCGCGATTGCACCCAGCACCCCGGCCTGGGAGCACGTCGGAACGGCATCAGGCGGCGGAGGGCCATGAAATATACACCGGTAACACGATGTTCCCGGCAGGTGCGTAAAAGTTTGTCCTTCGAAACGGAGAATGCCTCCGTGTGAAAAAGGTTTTCCGGCTAATACGCAGGCGTCGTTAATCAGAAATTTCACAGGAAAATTATCCGTCCCGTCAACAATAAAATCGTAGTCCCTGATTATCTCAAACGCATTCCCGGCCGTAAAGAATTTGTGATAGGTCACTACATTTACATCGGGATTAATCTGTTTTATCTTTTCCTTTGCAGATTCCACCTTCGGTTTCCCGACGTCGGGAGTCGAATGGATAACCTGCCGTTGCAAATTACTCAAATCGACCACATCGCCGTCGATTACGCCCAGCGTACCTACGCCGGCTGCCGCCAGATAAAGCAGGACGGGCGCGCCCAATCCGCCGGCTCCAATAACCAGGACTTTGCCGCTGTTTATCTTCTCCTGACCTTCCACGCCCACATCCTGCAAGAGGATATGGCGGCTGTACCGTTCGATCTGTTCCGCTGAAAAATCCATTAGCGCCCTCCTCCCATAAAGTATAAGAAGTCTATCTGATCCCCGTCGTTTATGGAAGTTGCATCAAAGTTTTCCCGCTGGATATACTCCCCGTTGATTTGAACAGTGACCATATCCGGCTGTAAAACATTATTCAGCCTGATAAGCCCGGATAATGTGAGGGGAAGCGTTACTTCCTGTTCTTCGTCGTTTACTGTTACTTTACTCATTTTTACTTGTTTTTTTGAATTGAATATTTAATGTCCCGGATACGGCCTGCACTTCACCGGAGCCGGCAAGGCCGGCCGCCACGGTTATTTTTTCTTTATAACAACGATCCAGTAATCGCCGTTTTGTTTTTGTTCCAGTATTTCATGTCCTTCGTTCCGCACCGATCCGGGTACATTGTTAATCGGCTGCCCGTCGTCGAGCCATATTTCCAGCTTTTCGCCCGATTTCATGGCGGCCAATTGTATTTTTGTCTGCACAAAATTCATCGGACAGGCAACGCCTCGCAGGTCTTTAAACTTCCCGACAGGCGCTTCCTGCACGCCTTCCGCTTCTTTTTTATCGCCGGCCGGCACGTTCACGTCTTTCTCATTCGCATCTGCGGCATCTGCGGGTTGTTTCGCGGGGATATTCTTGAATTGAAGGGAATCATCCATGCTGTTATACAATCCGGCAACCCTGTCGGCCAATGCATAAATTTCATTTTCGCGGGCAATAAAATCGTAGTCCTTTTCATCGCGGGCAATGGAAATAATTTCACGGAAATGCTCTTCCACAAACCCGTATTCGATAAAATTTTTGATGAAAAGGTTGAACACATCATCCGTCGTTTTGGGTTCGGCGCCACGCGTCACCAGCAACATGCGCGAAGACGAGAAAATTATATGATACAACAGATTATTTCTTGCGGCAATATCGGATTCGTCTTTTAGTGCGGCTTTATTGGTATTTATAATACCCAGATCGACTTCGATCATATCGAAAAGTCCCGCCGAACATTCGGCCGCGCCCCGTCCGACCACGCTGAACAAAGTTTCCGCACCCCAATCGAAGTAATAGTTTTTATCTTCGGCAAACGACGGTATATCGCCGTATTCATCTATCAACGCCAAAGCGACGTTCCGTCCTTCCGCTTCCAGATATGAGGCGAGGGATTGGGCGCCGCTGTTGAGATAAGCTTCAAGTAAACGGCGGATAAACGCGGGGATATCCCTTGCACTTATGTTACCCACCGGTTCGGCTAATGCCGGCGAAGTGTCTCTGCGAGCGGCAAGATGAACTTGATAGCCGGGATAAACACGGTCGTTGCGTAGTATTTTACCGGAAAACCCGATGTCCGCCCAGTGTTGTTGACCGCACGAATTGGGGCATCCCGATATATGAATCCGGGCTTCACTGAGCCTGTCCAGATTCAGGCCGCTCCGTAACAATTCACGGCGAACAGCCGTAGCCAGTTCCTTTGACAGCCCGATGCCCAAACGGCACGTATCCGCTCCGGTACAGGAGATAATATTATTAATGAGAACCGGAGCGTGGAGATCGGGAACGAACGCTTTCAATATCCGATATATTTCAGGCAAAGCAATGTCCGGTATGTTCCGCAGGCGTATGTTTTGCGACGTCGTAAACCGGATTGTATGCTCTCCGAACTGATCCGTAAAAGTCAGCAGTTTTCGTAATCCTTCAATTTTTTTCCTGTCGTTCAGCGGGATGTTTCCCAGCAGGACGGGCACAAGAACAGTGCTGTATCCTTCCTGTTTTTGCCCGGTCACGTATCGTTTTTTCCACAAATGATAGGTTTCTTCGTCCAACGATACATTTCCTGCCGGCTTGTACGCATGTTCGGGGCGTTCGTTTTCCGTTTCCTGCGACGGGACGAACACCGGCGTTTCTTTTTTAGCCTCACGGTAATATTCTTTTATCAGGCGGAGGGTTTCCTCCTCGCCCGATTTATAGAAAACAAAACGCAGACGGGCTTTATTTTTGTTCTTCCGGTTTCCGTGTTCCGAGAAAAACTTTTTAAGGGCTTCCGCGACGGCATAAAGATCGCCTTCGGGAACAAAATCGAACAGCAGCCAGCCCACGGAAGGCTTCGAACCGCCTCCACCGCCGACATAAACCTGAAATCCCCGCTCTCCGTCCCTGATTTTTGCTATGAACCCGACATCATTAATCGCTGCATATCCAATCTGCCTGTCATCGGAGGAAAAAGATATTTTCATCTTCCGCGGCAACAGGTAAGAATCCGCTTCGGCAATCAGTTTTGAAGTAAGCGCCATGGCGTAAGGTGTCGTGTCGAACTGTTCGTCAGCCGACAGCCCGCTATATTCCGATACCATGATGTTACGAACCGTGTTCCCTCCCCCGCCCTTTGTGCTGAGGCCGATCTTTTTCAAATCATGCATCACCGCCTCTATCCTGTCGAGCTGAAGGTTTTGTATCTGAATCTCCTGCCGGGTGGTAATGTGCAACAAGTCGGAACCGTACCGGCCGGCTATTTCGATCAGTTCGGAAAACTGTTTCGGCCGGATGACGCCTCCGGTAGTGCGCACGCGCGACATGTAGACGTCGTCCTGCCGCTGTTCGTATATCCCCATCGGGACGCGGAACGCCTTGAACTGAACGGCGGCAACTCGCTTTTGTGTATAATCATTCGCCAGCGACGCAAACCTTACAATGTCGTCGCCTAATGTTTCCGGTAATTTATAATACATACTATTTTTCGCTCTTTTGTGATAACGGGCGCGGTCTCAACTGAACACGCCCGATAAATACTGTTTTGTCAATTCATGCCTGGGATTGTTGAACAGTTCGTCCGCCGAACCGCTTTCTATCACTTCTCCCAGATAGATGAATATGACATGGTCGGCTATCCGCAAAGCCTGACGCAGGGTGTGTGTGACTAAGATAACGCCGTATTTGGCTTTCAGCTTGACAAACAAGTCTTCAATATGCCGGCTGGATATCGGATCCAGTGCCGAAGTAGACTCATCGCCCAAGATAAACTGTGGCTTTATCGCCAATCCGCGAGCCAGACATAAACGCTGCTGCTGACCGATAGAGAGACTGGAGGCCGGGGAATGAAGCCTGTCTTTGACTTCATCCCACAAACCTGCATCCCGCAAATTATCTTCCACGATCCGTTTCAGTTGTTTTTTATTACGGACGCCATGGATTTTACATCCGAATGTGATATTATCAAAAATAGACATCGGCAACGGGGTCGGACGCTGCGACAGCAATCCCATTTTTTTACGGATATGGGTTACTTCCACTTTCTTTCCGTAAATATTTTCGCCGTCAATAACGATTTCCCCGTTTACCTTTACCTTTTCATCATCATCAATCAAACGGTTAATGGTCTTCAGTAAAGTTGATTTTCCGCACCCCGACGGACCGATGATACACGTTATTTTATTATTGGGAATTTTGATGCTGATATTTTTCAGGATACGGTTATTCCCTATGCTCACGCTGAGATTATTTACTTTAATCTCTGACGCTGCCACCTCCCTGCCGTAGAGAGCCGCCTCATTTTTGCCGGCAACCGCTGCAAGATTGTGTACGTTATGGTATATCGGAAGTGCTTCAATCATATAACTGTCATTTTCGCGTTTATCCCAGTTTTTCAAATGCCTGTTCCAGATCGGCTTTGATATCCTCGATATTCTCAATACCGACCGATATGCGCAGCAGTCCGGGTGTCACGCCGGTTGCCTCCTGTTCTTTGGGCGACAATTGTTCGTGCGTCGTAGCCGACGGGTGAATAATAAGGGATTTGGCATCTCCTACATTAGCCAGGTGACTGTGAAGTTTTACATTGTCAATCAATTTGTCCGCATTAATTGCCTCCCCTTTGATTTTGAATGTAAGGACGGAACCGGGGCCTTTCGGGAGATATTTTTTAGCCAGATCATAGTATTTGTTGCCCGGCAGACCGGGATAATTTACATATTCGACTTTCGGATGCTGTTCGAGCCATTCGGCAAGCGCCTGCGCGTTTTGCACATGCCGTTCTACGCGGAGCGAAAGTGTTTCGATTCCCTGCACAAGCAGGAACGAATTGAACGGGCTGATCGTATTTCCCCAGTCGCGAAGGCCTTCCACGCGGGCGCGGATGTTAAAAGCAATGTTGCCGAACGGGCCGCCGCTTCCGAAAACATCCCAGAACACAAGCCCGTGATAGCTGTCCGACGGTTCGGTGAATGCCGGGAACTTGCCGTTACCCCAGTTGAACTTACCGCTGTCGACGATGATGCCGCCCAGCGACGTGCCGTGACCTCCGATCCACTTCGTAGCCGATTCCACTACTACCGCCGCACCGTGCTCTATCGGACGGAAAAGATAGCCTCCTGCCCCGAACGTGTTATCCACGATTAACGGTATATCATATTTATCGGCCACTGCGGCGATTGCATCGAAATCGGGGATATTCAGTTCGGGATTGCCGATCGTTTCCAGATACAGGGCTTTGGTATTGCCGTCAATCCGTTTTTCAAACTCGTCCGGGTCGTCATTAGGGGTAAACCTCACTTCGATACCCAAGCGTTTGAACTGCGATTTAAATTGGTTGTAGGTTCCGCCGTACAGGTGCGAAGTGGTTACGAAGTTATCGCCTACCTGCAGGATATTATTCAATGCAATAAACTGGGCAGACTGTCCCGTGGACGTTGCCAGTCCCGTCACACCGCCTTCAAGCGCGGCTACGCGTTTTTCAAAAACATCGGTTGTCGGATTCTGTAACCGTGTATAAATGTTACCGAATTTCCGTAATCCGAAAAGGTCTGCACCGTCTTTTGCATCTTCAAAGACATAGGATGTTGTCTGGTAAATGGGCAATGCGCGTGCATGAGTGGTCTTGTCTACTTCCTGACCTGCGTGTACTTGTAATGTTTCAAATCTTAATTCGCTCATAATTTTATTATTTTTATTATTGTTACTAATTGTTTTTTTGATAATCGGATATGTCACCGGTATAGGATGCCTGTATCTGTTAACGTCCGAAATAATTAACGGTGCAAAGATACGGGTATTTCATAACCTGCGAAATACCACATTTATGGTATTTTTTTACAAAGGATATTCATCAAATGCATAAAGAATCGTTGAAAGGTAACGTTCGCCCGTATCGGGCAATATCGCTACGATATTCTTGCCTTTGTTTTCCGGTAATTTAGCCAGCAGGGATGCGGCATACGCAGCGGCGCCCGAAGATATGCCGACCAGAAGACCTTCGGTCTTCGCCAGTTCGCGGCTGGTTCGTATGGCATCATCATTCGAAACGCGAATAACCTCGTCGACCACCGAATCGTCATAATTTTTAGGTACGAAACCGGCGCCGATACCCTGTATCTTGTGCGCTCCGGGATTTCCTCCCGAAAGAACGGGGGAATCGGACGGCTCCACCGCATACACTTTCAACTGGGGATTCAGTTCCTTCAATCTTTTCCCGGCGCCGCTAACGGTTCCTCCGGTACCGACTCCGGCGACAAAGATATCGACCTGTCCGTCCGTGTCACGCCAGATTTCTTCGGCGGTCGTCGTACGGTGAATTTCGGGATTGGACGGGTTGTCGAACTGTTGTAAAATGATCGAACCGTCTATCTCCTTATGAAGCGCCTCCGCCTTGGCGATGGCTCCTTTCATGCCTTCCACGCCGGGGGTAAGCACGAGCGTCGCTCCCAGGGCTTTCAGCAGGTTACGCCGTTCCAAACTCATTGTTTCGGGCATGGTAAGAATCAGTTTATACCCTTTGGTGGCGGCCACAAAAGCGAGGCCGATACCCGTATTACCGCTTGTCGGCTCAATGATCGTAGCGCCGGCCGAAAGAAGGCCATTCTTTTCGGCGTCCTCTACCATCGCCAGCGCGATACGGTCTTTCACACTTCCTAACGGATTAAAATACTCCAGCTTTCCAATCACCGTTGCAGCCAACGAATGATGTTCACCGAAGGAGACCAATTCTACTAATGGGGTGTTACCCACGAGATCTGTAAGTTTTTTTGCAATTTTTGCCATAATTGTTCTTATTAATACATCATAATTATATTGTAAAACATTTCGCTGCAAAGATACCGCGTTATATCGGATAAAAAAATAGCATATTTGTGGTATATTTATGTTCGTTTCAAATGCTTATATTTGCACCCTGATATTTAAATGTTACACAATGAAAATCTGTATTCTGGCTGATAATCAGTTCATCACAAACGAAGGCATCTCCGCGCTCCTGACGCGGACAGGGATAGAACATATCGTTCGGGTAAAAACGATGAGTGAATTGCAGGAAAAATTAAACGTTTATCCCGGCGCTCTTGTCGTGTTGGACTATACTTTATTTGATTTCATTTCCATGCAGCAGATGCTGATTGTCAAAACGGCTGCCGGAGAATCAACGTGGATACTCTTCTCCAACGAACTGGGAGAAACTTTTATACGCTATGTCCTGCAATCCGACCCGACAATAAGCATAGTTATGAAAAACGATTCCGCCACTGAAGTGATGGCTGCTTTACAAAATACGGTATTCGGTATCCCGTATGTTTGCGAATATGCGGAACAAATCCTCGAAAACGAAAATCCGTCCGGTGCGGACGCAACCCCGGTCAATCTCACGGCTTCGGAAAAAATAATACTGCACGAAATTGCAATGGGTAAGACAACCAAGGAAATAGCATACGAAAAAAACCTGAGCTTCCATACGGTCAATTCCCACCGGAAAAACATCTTTCGAAAGCTGGAAATAAATAATGTACACGAGGCAATAAAATACGCTATCCGCGCCGGCATATTCGATGTTGCGGAATATTATATCTGAAATTCCTCCGCGGCCGTCCTTATGAAAAGACGGAGAAGCTGCCCCAACTTGCGAGACAACTTCTCCGTGTTATTTATTATTTTGCTGTTTTGCGGTATCCATACAGCGCTTATAAACACCGCATGCATGCAAGGGAACACACTGTTCGGTAGCGACGCACGCTACAACGACAGGCAGGATTGGACTACAGTTTAAAGGTTACACCTGCACTTAAATAAGAAATACCGTATCCCACTTCGCCATAAATACCCAGTTTCGGTTTAATATAATAGCGAGCGCCTGCGAACAGGGAATAATCAAATATACTGCCGATCGACAGGCCTGGGTTCTTGCCATCCCCCTTCCGGGTGGATCTCTCAATATCATAGTATAACATAAGGCCGCCGTATGTATCCAGATTTTCTATGAACTGGTAATGGAACATACCTCTTACCCCAAGCAGATAGTGGTTGTAACGCTGGCCGTACGAGTTGCGATGATACCATCCGCCGTAAGCGCCTACACCTATGGCGCCGTTCTTATGCATGATGAATCCGTCAACAATCGAACGTTCATACGATATTTCAATCGGAATACCGTAACCCACTCCCATACCTGCACTGATCAGTTGAGTACCTTTGCTGAAAACCTCCTGGCCGTTTGCGGCCACCATTGAAAGCAGGAATAAACCTGCAAATATAATTTTTTTCATATACATTGTTTTTAAAAAAAATAATCGTCTACAAATATATGTCGGAAACGAAAAAAGGACTTGTCGATTCTGAAAAACTATTTGTCGATTCCGGTAAATCTTCATTTTTGATTCTATTTGGCGGACATTTTGCGGTATTCCGAAGGGGTGATACCGTATTTTTTTGTAAAAGAACGGAAGAAGGGAGAATACGAACCGTGCCCGGAATCTACGGCAATGGTGTCGAGCGTCATCTCGGGATGTTCGTTCAGCAGCATGAGGGCATACCGGAGGCGCAGGCCGGAGATGTAGGAAGAGACGGTTTCTCCCGTCGTTTCGCGGATAGCGTCAGCGAGATACGTTTCGTTGGTGTTCATGCGTGCAGCCAGCATTTTCCGGTTCAGGGCGGGGTCGATGAAGGGCTTTTCGTCCTGCATGTACCGGCTCAGGCGGCGAAAAATCTGCATTTCACGGCTGAGTTTTTCTTCAGGAACATTGAGCAGGCGTTCTTTCGCTTCTCCTTCGAGGTGTATCAGTTTCTGTATTCGGAGGTAAAGCGAGCGGTTTTTACGCCTGACTAACCGGGTGTAACAGAACCATATCCCCAGGGCAACGGTCAGGATGGAGCATCCTCCGAGGGCGAAAAACAGGTAGTTGCGGGTGTGTGTGTTTTCGGCGATGTTGCCGGGCGTGTATGCTTTCGTGGCGAGATACATTTCCGACAGGATTCCGGCGTTTGCCCGCGTTATAATCCATAACGACTTGTGCGTATCGAACGTTGTTTCGTCTTTTGCTGCTGCAATTTCTTTTCCCGGCGAGTCTTTCTTCCGCTCAAAATCTGCGTTCTGCGTTGCGACGGACGATGCCGGCAGCAGCCCTGCACAGATGATATAAAGTATATAAATCGCTCCCATATCTTTTATTTTTACTGGTCATTATCTATTTATTTTTCATTCAAATCACTTTGAACTTTCTCACGGAATCTCATACGGAAGGAAATTTATACCCTCCCGTACATGGATTTCATTCTACCGTGCCAAAACAAAAATAAGGGAAACGAGCAAAAGCAATGTGTCTAAACAACAAAATTTTCAAGGCAAATGTATCTAAACAACAAAATCCGACCGTGATTTATGGGATTCTCATGATTTTTTGCCGGCGGATGAACCGTGGTTGCGCCAACTTTTGCATCTCTACAATGCGCACGTACGGAAATGGGAAAAACGGAATCATGATTTATGCTGCTGCCGCCAGAATTTGGGAGAAATGCCCGTTTGTCCGGTAAACTGGTGAGTGAAATGACTTCTTTCGGAAAAACCGGCGCGAAAGGCAATCTCCTGAAGATTCACATCCGGGTATTGCAGTAAAAGCCGCTTGGCTTCTTCGATGCGCAGTCCGCTAATCCACCTGCGGAAGGTCTGTTTCCTGTATTTATTAATGTAAAACGACAAATAGCTGCGATTGGTATATAACTCTGCCGCCAGTTTGTCGAGCGTAATGCCCGGCTTCGTAAAACGCTTGTCGGCCACCCACCGGTCGATTTTTGTTTCAATGGAGGCGAAAACTGCAGAATAAGTTAAATCCGCATCGTCGTCGCCGGATACACAAACTGAGATAATATCGTACGATTGGTGAATCATCGTTCTGCAGGCCTAAAGGGTTTTAATTATTAAACATACGTATGTTTCTGCGCAAGAAACGTTGTATCGCGTCAGCCGGCAAGCGTAATATGAGTGTTTTTGTTTCAATTCCATAATTATTTTTCCCAAATGCAAAGATAATGACAAAAATGCGAATTTGAAAAAATAA
>JAITDQ010000177.1 GCA_031282485.1 Tannerella sp.
GAAGCTTGGAAACGATGCACCATTACCGGTTTTCCCGCCATATTTTTCTCCTGCAAAACACGGCGTCCCTCATCGAACGTACGTTTTATATCCCGGAGATTTTCCCGGGCAACAACCTCCGTCCCCAGTTTTTCCGCAATACTCATAACGGACTGTTCGATTGTTTCATAACTGTAATCGGTATTTACATACAGCAATTTATCTTCCGGGATATTCAATCCTTTCTTTAACCGTTCCGCCATCACCTCATATCCGGCGTAAACAATGATTTCAGCTTTCATGATTTCAGGGATATCACCCGGACGCAATTCGTATTCGGACGGATGTTCCATCTCAAACGGCGCCAGCACTACAACGTCCTCCGCTCCTGCCGCTTCCGCAAAGGCTGCCGTCCAGCCGGTCGTTGCCACGACAACGTTTCGCCCCGCTCCGTCCGGAGCCTTCCCTCCCCGGCACGAGGCTAAAATAAGTGCCGGACAAACAATCCATAAACAAACTTTTTTCATTTCCGTCTGATAATAAAAATAACAACAAAAACCACTGAGGCCAGTGCAGCAATAGCCGAACTGGCCGGAATATCAAGAATCAATGCAAGAAAAAATCCGCCCGTGGCGAACAGCCCGCCCCACAGCGAAGCCCCGGCAAGCACGCCCCGCAGACTCTTTGCATGAAAAGTAGCAACCAGCGCCGGCAGCAGCAGCAACGCATCGAGCAGCAGCGCCCCGATTATTTTCATCGCCATGGCTACCGTCAACGCGGTGAGCAATACAATCGCATAATACAGAAAACGCTCATTAACACCCGACGTATAGGCTATTTCCCTGTCGAAAAAGAACGCCTGCAGTTTGCGGTAATAAAACAGCTGAAACGCGACAAGCAAAAATGAAAACACGATTACCGCAATCACTTCCTCCCATGTCGACGTATAAAGGCTTCCCCACAAAAGCGACAGCGTATCTTTCGCCTGCACATTGAACCTGTATACAAGAATAAAGGCAAGCGATATGGATATGACCATAAAAAAGGAGCTTATGTACCCGGCGTCTATCCGGAGGGAACGCGACGCCTTCGTCATAAATAAAACGAGCAGCAGGTTCACCGCTATGGTCGTAATAAAAGGATTCCATGAAAAAGACAAGGCGATGGCACCTCCAAGTATCGCGCCGTGCATTAGCATAAAACGCAGCGGGAGCAGGTTGAGACGCAGCAGGTAAACGCCTGTGAGCGGAAAGGAAATCCCGGCGACAACCAGCAGGATCAATCCTTTGATTATGGGAGAAAGCGTCAGCAATTCTAACATAACCGGCCTCCTTTCAGTTCTTTCCTGTTCCATGCCAACTGCTCTATCCATGCCATGTCATGCGAAACCATTAATATGGTAGGCGCCTCATTATAACAAAGTTCCCGCAACAAAACATGCAAGTCACCTTTCCCCTCCACGTCTAAGAAAGACGTTGGTTCGTCAAACAGCAGGACTTTTGCGTGCTGGCACAGGCAACGCGCCAGCGAAACGCGCTGTTTCTCCCCGCCCGACAAAGAATGATACGAACGCCTGAGCAAATTGAAACATCCCGTACGGCGCATGGCTATTTCCACATGATATTCAATCTCCGAAGCCGGCATCCGGCATCCGGCAAGCCCTATTGAAACTACTTCGCCGGCCGATACGGGAAACGTGTTTTTTATATTTTCCTGATGAACATAAGCCGTATGAACGCGGTTACGCACCCATTCTTTCGTCCCGACCCGGAAGTCGCCGATTCTTACAACGCCGCTTACCGGCGTCACAAGTCCGAGCATACATTTCAGCAAAGTCGTTTTACCCGCGCCGTTCGCGCCGTGTATAACCATCTGTTCGCCGGCAGAAAGCGTAAGATTCAGTCCGTTCAGCACAGTACGCGAATCAACCGCCACGGAAACATCTTCTAACTGAACGGGCAAGCCCTCTACCCTTCCGGCGCGTTTACGCAAAAAAAGCCAGGCGTCCTCAACCGACATGTCATCGTCAATTAAATATTCCGTGCGGCAGTCTATGTGTTCCACCGCCCGGTCATAGGAATATTCAACTCCTGCGCGTTCAAACACAGGCATCGCGCGTTTGCTTATCAGTTCTATCCGGCACTTTTTGATGCCGAGATACACAATCATACAAGCCGCAGCCTTACCCGCTATCTTGTCGTGAAGAAACAGTTCTCCGGCAGGCAGCTGTTTTTTCCGTAAAAAATCATATAATTCAAAAAGAGGATGAAGCCAGTGGGCATCACTGGTAAACACTACATTGTTCCGGCAAGTTATAATTAACGAATGTTCCACACAACAGATTATTTGGAAAGTCAACCCCTGCGACTTACTTTGCGCAACCGTTCCTCATCGATGATTTTAATTTTCCTCCCGTCCACAGCGATAATGCGTTCGGACACAAAGATCGAAAGCGTACGAATCGCGTTCGAAGTTGTCATATTCGAGAGGTTAGCCAGTTCCTCCCGCGAGAGGTAAATGCTTATCGTAGCGCCGTCTTCCTCCAGTCCGTAGCTGTCGCGCAAATACAGTAACGATTCCGCCAGCCGGCCGCGTATATGTTTTTGCGTAAGGGTCACCGTCCGTTCATCCGCAATTCCCAAATCCGTCGACAATTGCCGTATGAAAAACATCGCAAGATTGGGATTTCCGCAGATAAGATTTTCGACAACGGTCATCGGGATGATGCAAATGGAGGAAGCCTCAAAAGCCGAAGCGTTTGTCCGGTAAAGCTCCTGTGCGAATGCCGCCCGGTAAGCAAAATACTGGATAGGCTTTATCATGCGGATAATCTGACTGCGACCGCCCACCCCATCCTTATAAATCTTAACCTTGCCTTTCAGAAGACACATCATATCCATCGGTTCATCACCTTCGCAATAAATCATTTCATTCTTTTTAAAGTTTTGAATCTTGGAATTACTGCGCAATATGTCCCGTTCTTCTTCCGTAAGAACTCTCCAGACCTCTGATAAACTGGTCGATAAATCTATTATTCTTTTTTCCTGCTTTACCACGATTGTTAAATAACATACTTACAAAGCACAAATGTACAACATGTTTTCGAATTGAAAAAGTATTTTTAAGAAAATTATTTATTCTGCTTCCGGCGGTCTGTCTGCCGTAATGCCTTTGGTATATTTTGACTTCATTTCTTTGCCTCCTTCTTCGCCAGCATCTCCTGCAATTTTATCATTTCGTCGCGATATTGCGCCGCTTCCAGAAATTCAAGTTTTTTAGCCGCTTCCATCATCTGTTTCCTCACACGTTCGATAGCCCGCTCCAACTGCCCGCGATTCATATAATTGACAACAGGATCGGCCACAAGCGACAGTTCATTTTCTACATAAGCATATTCTTCGACCGGTTTCGGCTTTGTCTCGCCCAGGATTGACGCCGTGTTCCGCACTATCTGTCGAGGCGTAATGCCGTGCTTTTCATTATAAGCCAGCTGTTTCTCCCGGCGGCGGTTTGTTTCTTCGATAGTCTGCTTCATACTTTCGGTCATGGTATCTGCATAAAAAATCACTTTCCCGTGAATATTACGCGCTGCCCGGCCGGCCGTCTGCGTCAACGAACGGCGCGAACGCAAAAAACCTTCCTTATCCGCATCAAGTATGGCCACCAGCGACACCGAAGGCAGGTCAAGGCCTTCACGCAGAAGATTGACGCCTACAAGCACATCGAAAAGTCCGTTCCGCAATTCATCCATGATACGCACACGCTCCAGTGTCTCCACATCGCTGTGGATATATTCGCAACGCACCCCCATGCGGGTCAGATAACTCGTAAGCTCTTCCGCCATACGTTTTGTAAGTGTCGTGACCAGCGTCCGCTCTTCAATCGCCGCACGCTGTTCGATTTCTTCCATCAGATCGTCAATCTGATTAAGCGAAGGGCGTATCTCTATCACCGGATCGAGCAAACCCGTCGGCCTTATCACCTGATCGACAATGACTCCCTCGCTTTTCTCAAGTTCATAGTCCGCCGGCGTTGCGCTTACATAGATAACATTAGGCGTAAGTACTTCAAACTCATCGAAGGTAAGCGGACGGTTATCCCGCGCTGCCGGCAAACGGAAACCGTATTCCACCAGCGTGTTTTTACGCGAGCGGTCGCCGCCGTACATGGCGCGGATTTGCGGAATCGTAACATGACTCTCGTCGATAACCAGCAGGTAATCATCCGGGAAATAATCAAGCAGGCAATAAGGGCGTTCGCCTTCCTTGCGGCCGTCAAAGTAACGTGAATAATTTTCAATCCCCGCACAGTGTCCCAGTTCCTGTATCATTTCCATATCAAACGTAACACGTTCGCGCAAACGTTTTGCTTCGAGCGGTTTACCGGCGTTCTCAAAAAAGTCCACCTGCGTTCCCAAATCTACGGCAATCTCTCCCAACGCCATTTTTATACGATCATGCGTCGTGACAAACAAATTCGTAGGATACACATTAAGCGACGCCTGTTCGTCATATTCATATCCGGTCTGAGGATTAAACGATGAAATGCGTTCTATCTCATCGCCCCAAAATTCGATTCGGTAAGCGACGCCGTCATATCCTTCTATCGCCGGGAACACGTCGACGGTATCGCCGTTCACACGAAAACATCCGCTGCGAAAATCAATTTTATTATTCACATACAAGGCATCCACAAAACGTCGCAGCAATTTATCCCGTGAGATATTCATCCCTTTTTCGACATATACAGCCTGTTCGGCAAAAGCGCGGGGGTCGGCCATACCGTAAATACACGATACGGACGAAACGACAATGACGTCGCGCCGTCCCGAAAGCAACGAAGCCGTAGCCCGGAGCCGCAGTTTGTCGATTTCCTCATTTATGGCAAGGTCTTTTTCGATATACGTATCCGTCGTAGGGATATACGCTTCCGGCTGATAATAATCATAATACGAAACGAAATATTCCACCGCATTATGCGGGAAAAAGCCTTTAAATTCGCCGTACAACTGTGCGGCCAGCGTTTTATTATGGCTCAGAACCAGCGTCGGGCGCTGCATCTTTTCTATAACATTTGCGATTGTAAAGGTTTTCCCCGACCCCGTAACACCAAGCAAGGTCTGGTAAGGCCTCCCCTCGTTGAGGCCTTCAACAAGCGCTTTTATTGCCTCCGGCTGGTCGCCGGTCGGTTTAAACGGTGATATTATCTCAAAAATCATTCACTCCTCCTTTCTTAAATGCGCAAAGATACAAATCTATTTTCAAATTCAGACAACGTTTATATCCAGCATCGTTATGGCTTCATATAAATCGTCCGTTTCGCCGATGCCGTAACGGTTTAGCAGGATTTTTCCGGCTTCCCGGACGTCAATTGGCGGGTAAGCGTCGCTGTTATTAAATGTATTCAGGAACTTGACGACAAAAAAGGCGTCGAATTTGTCATACATCCGTTTCACAAACGTTTCGGATGAGGCCGAACAGGTACGACATTCTGCCAGTGTTTCATCGAACAGTTTGTCGCCGATATGGTTCATTATCTCCGGCGGAATCTTTTCTTTCCGGTCTGCATGTTCCATTGCGGGAAACAGTTCATAAAAAGTTTTCAACAGGCGGAACAGTTCAAAATTGTACACCGTATACCGCCCTTCCGCCAGAATATGACGGACAGACGGGCCGGTACCGAACGGGACACGGTTTGAAACACGCGGGGAAGGGAAAACAATCCGGCTCATGACTTCATGAACGGGATGCATCTTGACGGCTTTCTGCAAGAAATAGAAGTCTTCTCCACCTTGCCTCGGAGCCATTCCGCCAAGTTGGGCATAAGCGCCGGCGCGTATGGCAAAGCACGAACCGATCGTATGAACGGCAAACGGGAAGTTAAATGTTTTCAGCGCCAGACGATAGTATCGGAGGTATATCTCATACAGTTTGCAGGCCTGTATGACGTTTCCGGGATACTTTCCCGTATCGTAGTCATGCCGGAACTGGAACGTAAAACATTTTGCCCGGCTTATGCCCGAAGCTTTTTCTATTTCCTGAAAATAGTTTTTCGCAACCAGCGTATCGGCATCAAGCGAAACGATAAGGCCGCTGGGCCTGTCTATGGCGGCAAATCGCCTTAACGCTTCGTCCATAGCCGTTTTCCGGGCAAAACCTACTCCGGCTTTCTTCCTTACGGTTTCCTCAACAAGTATCGGCAACAGCCGGAAGTTTTTATAAAATCCCGCTTCCGCTTTCCGTTTCAGTCCGTCGAATATCATCCTGTTCCTCGAAACTATATCCGGCGGCGTTGTCTCCCCGGAATTTACATTCACAATGACTTCGATTCCGGCACGTATGGCATCGGCACATTCCAATGAATCCAGCGTGCTGAAAACAAATTCATCATCCATGCACGGTATGATAACAACGACGCCCAGCCTTTCGTCCGGTTTATCATCAAAAAAAGGCGGAAGCGATTTATACCTTTTAAAATAGTGTGTTACAAAATCTTTATCCATATTTCAAACAGCCGTCTCCGAACAGCGCGGTAAAGATACAAAAAAATATCCGGAGAAGTACCACTACTTTTCCGGATATATATACACCCCCAATATATGCAGTATGTTTACTAATTTAAAATATTATTGAACCTCGACAAAATCATCCAGCATGGCTTTAGTGACGGCACTTTCGCCTGTATTCCCCTTTACGTCGAAAACTCCACTGTCGGAACATTCCTTCACCTCATAATTATATCCGTACTGAGTCCACGTCAACCGTATCGGTTTAGAAGCAACACCTTCGGGCAAGAGGTCGGATATTTTAAACGAACACCGTCCCCAGCCATTGTATAAATAAGAGCCTCCCTCGCCGATGACTTCGCCGTAAGCGTTGTGACGCAGCGTCAGGTATATGGTATCGGCGTTCGCCCGTGTGTCATCATAAATAAGGTTTATCATGTGCTTTTTATTCACATTCTGCGAATGGAACATTTCAAAATCAATATTTATGTAATTACCGCCAAACCATGAATTAATACGAATAAAAGGATCGTTTCCGATACTGTCACGGCGTGCCTCTTCATCCTGAAGTATAAACGACTCATTTACTATCGGTTTGGATAATAAATTATAGAACCCGTTCACTTTCACTTCATAGACTTTTTTACTTTTATCCTTATCGGATAAAATCTCGTAATTGGCAAGAACACGTTTTTCATTCTCAATCTCCTGCGACGTATACGATTTGGTAACGGCCAGCGTGTTACCCTTATCGGTAAGTATCTCATAATTATTCCCGGAAGCAACGTTCCGTATCACACCATAGGATACATAAATATCTTCGCCCTTATCAAGGCATGAGAAAAATAAAAATACAGACAATAACCCAAAACATAACTTTAAAACTTTTCCTTTCATATAAAAATCTCCTTTATCAAATTAATAATTAGTTTTTAAATCTCCTTTCTACTTTATAGATGCGAAAAACAGGAAAATGCTGCATCAAGACAGAAAAAAATCATTACAAAATATTATCCTCCTGTATATCAGCAATATAAATAATAATGAAAAATAATTACATTTTATCTCGCTCAAAATATCAATTATTTTGAATATCTTTGCACGCAATTATTCCGAAAAAAACGATAAGATATGGCGAATTATTTGAATGATGTATCCAGAACTTTTGGGGAATATTTGCTAATCCCCGGCTTAACGACAAAGCAGTGTATTCCGACGAATGTTTCGTTAAAAACTCCTCTTGTAAAATACGGTACGGACGAAAAACCGGCTATAATGCTTAATATTCCGTTTGTTTCAGCAATCATGCAAGCCGTTTCCGGGCCGGATCTCGCAATAGAACTGGCGCGTAACGGAGGTCTCTCTTTTATATTCGGCTCACAGGCCATAACAAGTCAGGTTGAAATGGTACGCAAGGTGAAAAAATTCAAGGCGGGATTTGTCGTCAGCGATTCGAACCTGACACCCGACAACACGCTTGCCGATGTCATCCGGCTTGTTAAAAAAACAGGACACTCTACCATCGGCATAACCGACGACGGCACACCTAACGGTAAACTGTTGGGCATCGTCACAAGTCGCGATTATCGCGTCGAAAAAGATGATCCGAACATGAAAGTTCATGATTTCATGACGCCTTTCGAAAAACTGATTGTCGGCAAATCCGGGACAAGTTTGAGCGAAGCGAACCAGAAATTGTGGGAAAACAAGTTAAATACGCTGCCGATCATTGACGACGATCAAAACCTGATCTATTTCGTCTTCCGTAAAGATTATGACAGTCACCGCGAAAATCCGTGCGAATTATCCGACGCAACGAAGAAACTCCTTGTAGGCGCAGGTATCAACACACGTGATTATAAAGACCGCGTCCAAGCGCTGATCGAAGCCGGGGTGGATGTGTTATGTATAGATTCTTCGGACGGGTATTCGGAATGGCAGCAGGAGACATTGCACTGGATAAAAACCAATTATGGGGACAAGATTCCGGTCGGAGCAGGCAATGTTGTCGACGGGGAAGGATTCCGTTATCTGGCTGATGCGGGAGCCGATTTCGTGAAAGTCGGTATCGGCGGCGGATCGATTTGTATCACACGCGAACAGAAAGGAATCGGGCGCGGTCAGGCTACGGCTTTGATCGACGTGGTTCGCACCCGCAACGAATATATGAAAGAAAAAGGCGTCTACATCCCTATCTGCAGCGACGGCGGACTTGTTCACGATTACCACATGGTACTGGCTCTGGCCATGGGAGCGGATTTCCTTATGATGGGACGTTATTTCGCCCGCTTCGACGAATCGCCGACAAAAACCCTGCGCGTCGGAAACAATTATGTAAAGGAATATTGGGGCGAAGGCTCCAACCGCGCACAAAACTGGCAACGCTACGATATGGGGGGCAACGAATCGCTGAAATTCGAAGAAGGCGTTGACAGCTATGTCCCTTATGCCGGAAAAATGAAAGATAACCTGGATATTACGCTGGGCAAGATCAAAGCGACCATGTGCAGTTGCGGCGCGACAACAATAGAGGATTTACAGAAAAACGCGAAGATTACATTGGTTTCATCCACAAGTATTGTGGAAGGCGGCGCGCATGATGTTATCTTAAAAGATCAAGGTTAATTTCAGAGCGTGGTAAGTTATTTACAAATAGATAATCTCACGAAGCGGTTCGGCGATCTTGTCCTTTATGAGAATATTTCGTTCGGCATAGCCCAGGGACAGAAAACGGGGCTTATCGCACGTAACGGAGCCGGCAAAACAACGCTGCTGAATATAATAAGCGGAAAGGAAAACGCTGATGAGGGCGATGTTGTCTTCCGTAACGACCTCCGCGTCGGTTATCTGGAGCAATCCCCGTCGTATCCCGAAGGCTTAACGGCGTTGCAGGCCTGTTTTTATTCGCAAAACGAAACGGTGCGCCTCATTGCGGACTATGAAACTGCTTTGCTGGCAAACGACGCCAACGCGCTCGAAACGCTCATCCCGCGCATGGAACACGCAAAAGCGTGGGATTACGAACGCAGGGCTAAACAAATTCTCTCGCAACTCAAGATAATGGATTTCGACCAAAAGGTCGAAACGCTTTCCGGCGGACAGCTAAAACGTGTTGCCCTGGCAAATGTCCTGATACTCGACCCGGAACTGATATTACTCGACGAGCCGACCAATCATCTTGATTTAGAAATGATTGAATGGCTGGAAGGCTATCTGAAACGTTCGACGATAAGTTTGCTGATGGTAACTCACGACCGTTATTTTCTGGATGAAGTCTGTAATGAAATAATTGAAATAGACAACAAACAAATCTATTCATACAAAGGCAATTACAGCTATTACTTAAATAAACGCTCCGAACGCATGGATGTGATGCAGGCCTCTATCGACCATGCCAACAACCTGTTACGCAAAGAGCTGGAATGGATGCGCCGTCAGCCCCAAGCTCGCGCTACCAAAGCAAAATACCGCATCGATGCGTTCTACGAACTCGAAAAGAAAGCCCGGCAACGACAGGACGGCGGAAATGTCAACCTGAACGTAAAAGCTTCATACATAGGTTCCAAAATCTTTGAAGCAACCGGCGTCACGAAAAGTTTCGGAGAAATTAAGATACTGGATAATTTCAACTATACTTTTTCGCGATACGAAAAACTTGGCATCACAGGCGACAATGGCACCGGGAAATCTACTTTCATAAAAATGCTGACGGGAGAACTACAGCCCGACAGCGGTAATTTTAATATCGGCGAAACCGTTCGTTTCGGATATTACAGTCAGGAGGGATTGCAGTTCGACGAAAAAATGAAAGTGATTGACGTCGTACAAAACATTGCGGAATACATCACGCTGGGTAACGACAAAACGTTAAGCGTATCGCAGTTTCTGAATTATTTTCTTTTCTCGCCCGAAAAGCAACATAACTTCGTCTACAAACTGAGCGGAGGCGAAAAACGACGTCTTTACCTGTGCACCGTGCTGATGAGTAACCCCAACTTCCTCATTCTTGACGAGCCGACAAACGATCTCGACATCGTCACGCTAAACGTGCTGGAAGAGTATCTGACAAATTTCAAAGGATGCGCCATTGTCGTTTCGCACGATCGTTATTTCATGGATAAGGTCGTCGACCACATACTCGTTTTTCACGGCAATGCCGATATTCAGGACTTTCCCGGAAATTACACGCAATATCGCCTGTGGAAAACGCAACGCGAAAAAGAGGAAAACGCAAATACCCTCCCGGCCGGTAAAACAGCAGGCAGCAATCCGGCCGGCAAGGCTTCCGGCGCGGCAGCATCCGCTAAACCCGCTAACCGGCAACCTTCCGGTAAAAAGAAACTATCCTACAAGGAACAAAAAGAACTGGAAGCATTAGAGATAGATATTCCCGCACTCGAAAAGGAGAAAAAAATCATAGAAGAAAACCTTAACAGCGGCACTCTGTCAATCGACGAATTAAACAAATTATCGGCACGCATAGGCGAACTGATAGACATCATCGACGAAAAAACAATGAGATGGCTTGAATTAAACGAATAAAATTCCGTAAACAACAACTAAATTAAACATGCTGATGAAAGAGAAAATACGTTTTGGCGTTATAGGGACAAATTTCATTACAGAGTGGGTCATTGCCGGCGGGCGTGAAGACGACAGGTTTGAACCGGCGGCCGTCTGTTCCCGTTCGGAAGACACGGCGCGTGCTTTCGCCGTAAAACACAATATACCACACATATTCACCTCTGTCGAAGCAATGGCCGCAAGTCCGCTTATTGATGCGGTATACATAGCCTCGCCCAACGCTTTTCATGCACAACAAAGCATCGTTTGCATGCAACACGGAAAACATGTTTTATGCGAAAAAGCCTTCGCATCGAACGCCGGAGAAGTCAGACAAATGATAGAAGCCGCACGCAAACACGGCGTCGTACTTATGGAAGCGATGAAACCGACGCTAACGCCCGCATTCCGCGCCGTACGCGAAGCATTGCCCGAAACAGGAACCATACGCCGTTATTTTTCCTGTTACTGCCAGTACTCGTCACGCTACGACAAGCTAAAAGAAGGCATTATACTCAACGCATTCAAACCGGAACTCAGCAACGGCGCGACGATGGATATAGGCATCTATACGATTTACCCCATGGTCGTACTCTTCGGCCGCCCGAAAACAATCCATGCCACAGGCCTGAAGTTATCAAGCGGCGTAGACGGACAGGCGACCGTCAACTTCACATACGACAACGGACTTATAGCAACCGTCTTATACGGCAAAATCGCAGATTCCTCCTTACCGACCGAGATTCAGGGCGAACAGGGCACAATCCTGCTGGATCGCATCAACATCATCGGCGACGTATCCCTCATCCGCCGCAAAGGCGCAACAGAACACCTTCGCCCGCAAACCGACAAAAACGAATACTATTACGAAGTAGCCGAATTTATCGACATCATCCGGGAAGGACGCAAAGAATCAACCGTAAACAGCCACACCAATTCCCTGATAACAATAGAAATATTAGACGAAATACGCCGCCGGTTAGACGTCCGTTTCCCGGCTGACA
>JAITDQ010000179.1 GCA_031282485.1 Tannerella sp.
ATCGGGATATGTAAAAACATTCATCAGTACGCCCAATTTACCGTTTACAAACTTCGGACTTGGCGGACGTTCATTAATTATCAAAAATGCCGCCGCAACAACTTCATTATCAATTTCACATACCATTCCGATAAAATCATTTTTCAGAATATGTTCGTCAAAATATCCAATTAAATTGCACTCTATTTCATTTACATCGAGGGAATTTATATCAAACTCCGTCGATAAATAATACATCCTTAATTTCACAAACAAATCTCTGTCATTTGTATTTAATTTCCTGAAAATCATATCTTCCATATTCGACATATCTTTTATTTTAATCATCAGCGAACGGATTTGTGTTATTTCTTTTATCCGTTTCTCTGCGGTCGGGGATATACAGTTTATTCCGTCAACATTTTCCGCCATCTTCCCAATAGCTGGCGGAAAATGCTTGATTCTTCGGAAAATCGATGTGTCCCACGCTTCTTTTCGTTCTCTTTTGCTTCTTTCGAAAACCGGCGGGCGACTTCGCCTCCCGGCACCGGTACGCTTACGATTGGTATTGCTATCATGTGATTCTTTAAATTACGGAGACAAAAGTAATCATTTTTCTTTCAACCGTAATGTTCATTCCGTTTTTTTAAACCGGCGCGAAGGCAGTAATACATTAAAAAACCGAACGGCTTGCTTTGGGCAAACCGTCCGGTCTTTTCTTCAAATTAAATATAGAAATAAAGGTAACCGCTATAAAAAAGAAAAGGTTGTCTCACGACAACCACAATCTTCATTGTTAACCTTAAATCTAATACCATGAAAAACACGATGCAAAGATAATGCATTTATGTTATCCAACATAATTTTCCGACAGAAAAATTCATCGCTTTATGTTTATTTAACTTCTGGCGTCTGCGCCCCACATTAATTTTTCGCGTAAAGTTTGGTAAAAAGTCTGATTAAATCGCTTAACTACGCGTGTCACAAATCCAGCCTTGCTGATTTTCAGCGATATACCAACCGGAAGGTCTTCAGAACGCCCATCCAGAGAGGCAAGGAAGGAATTTGTCCTGCTTTCGACATTTAACGTAATTATACAGTCATCCGGTATCACAATTGGACGAACATTTAGCGAATGTGGCGCAACCGGGCTTAATACAAAGTTTCGGCTCCGGGGAAGTAAAATCGGCCCGTTTACGCTCATCGAATAGGCGGTGGAACCGGTAGGCGTCGCAATAACCAGTCCGTCAGCTACGTATGAAGTCAGATAATCGTCATTCAGGTACGTATGGACGGTAATCATCGAAGATGTATCCCGCTTGAGTATGGCAACCTCGTTAAGCGCATAATTGAAGCCGCCGAAAGCGCGTTCTTCCGTATACATTCGCAGAAGCGAACGTTCTTCCGTCTTGTAATCGCCCCGGAACAGCTCGTCTAACGTTTCGTCAATCTGGTGGCTCCCGACGTCTGCAAGAAAACCCAGATGTCCCGTATTGATACCCAGTATGGGAATACCCCGTTTGTTCACTTCCAGCGCCGTGCGCAAAAAAGTACCGTCGCCTCCCACACTCAGCGCTATATCAAAATCAAAGGTTCCGTTATCAATAATCCTCGCATTTTCCGGGTGAAAACCAAACTTTTCAACCATGAAATCATAATACGCAGGCTGAATATGAATTTCAGCGTCCAGAGCGTTCAGTTTATCGAATAACCCTTTTACCACAGGCAGTTTATCAGCTTTACACTCACTGCCAAATACCCCAACTCTCATTTTAATTAATATATTTTTAGATAATTATCTCTGTTATTTCATCAAATACTTGTACATTTGCACTTGACTTATCGCTGCAAAGTTATAAGAAAGAGTTATAATAACAGACTTTTAGTATGACAAAATTAAGCGTAAATATAAACAAAGTTGCAACAATACGTAATTCACGCGGCGGAAATATTCCCGACGTCGCAAAAACAGCACTGGATTGCGAGTTGTTTGGAGCGCAGGGAATCACCGTTCACCCCCGCCCGGATGAACGTCATATCCGGTACAGCGACGTCTACGAAATAAAACCGCGGCTTAAAACCGAATTAAATATCGAAGGATATCCAAGTCAAAGGTTCGTTGAGCTTGTGACGGATGTCAAACCGGCACAGGTGACGCTCGTTCCCGACACGCCGGACGCCCTTACCTCAAACCGCGGATGGGACGTGAAAGCAAACCTGAACGAACTGACCGGTCTTGTCGAACTTTTCAGATCAAATGGGATACGCACCTCGATTTTCGTCGAAACAGACCCGGAAAATATCGCCTGTGCGGCAAAGACGGGAACAGACCGCATAGAACTTTATACCGGCCCTTATGCCGAAAATTATGCCCACGACAGGGACGAAGCCATCGCACCGTTTATCAAAGCGGCAAAATTGGCCGGAGAACTCGGACTGGGACTTAACGCCGGACATGACCTGAACCTCCTCAACCTTGCCTGGTTCATATCGCAAATACCCTCTACGGACGAAGTTTCAATCGGACACGCACTCATCAGCGACGCCCTTTATTTCGGACTGGAAAAAACAATTTCAATGTATAACGAATGTCTTAAAACAAATACAGAAATAACTTATTAATTAACAGATAAAAAAATGAACGTTTTACTATTATTACAACAAACAGGAGCACAGTTGCCGGGAACGGCAAACACCCCGCCGGTATTGACGGAAACAATTACAGAGACGCTGCCTACGGAAGCGCAGATAAATATTCTCGACCTCGCCGTGAAAGGCGGATGGATTATGGTCGTTTTGCTCATTTTATCACTCATCGCCATTTTCATTTTCATCCAGCGGTTTATCCTCCTGCGCCGCGCAAATAAAAGCGACGAAGGTTTTATGAACAGGATAAAGGATTATATCCACGACGGGAAGATTGATTCGGCAATCAACCTGTGCCGCAAAACGAGAAACCCGTCCGCACGCATGATTGAAAAAGGCATCTCACGCCTCGGAAGACCGATGAATGACGTCCTCGTAGCTATCGAAAACGTAGGTAACATAGAAGTCGCCAAGCTGGAGAAAGGATTCCCCGTTATCGCCACCATAGCGGCAGGCGCCCCGATGCTCGGGTTCCTCGGCACGGTGACGGGTATGGTGCGCGCGTTTTTCGACATGGCGAATGCCGGGACAAATGTCGACGTGACACTGCTGTCAGGCGGTATATACGAGGCGCTTGTCACTACGGTCGGAGGCCTCGTTGTCGGAATCGTGGCGCTGTTCGGGTACAATTATTTAGTTGCACAGGTGGATAACATCGTTAATAACATGGAATCCCGCACGATGGAATTTATGGACTTATTGAACGAACCGGCTAATTAATCGACCCGTATGGCACTGAAACGCAAAACAAAAATAAACCCTAATTTCAGCATGGCATCCATGACGGACGTCATCTTCCTGCTGCTTATCTTTTTCATGGTCACCTCTACGGTCGTGGTGCCTAATGCCATCAAACTTACTTTACCGCAGTCACAAAAGCAAATGGCGGCAAAACCGCTGTCGCGCGTGACAATCGATAAAAATATGAATTATTACGTGGCATTCGGCAGTCAACGTGAAAAACAGGTATCGCTAAACGACATCGCACCCTTCCTGCAGGATATTTACAACCGGGAACCGGAGATGTTTGTACTCCTGTATGCCGATGAAACAGTGCCTTACGGCGAAATTGTCAAGGTTCTCAACATCGCTAATGAAAATAAATTCAAAATGGCTCTTGCAACCCGCCCGCAAAGAAATAAATAAAAATGAAATTCAACAAAGACGACATTTTCGCACTGATATGCACCATTCTTGTTCACCTGGCGCTCCTCCTCATACTGTATTTCAGTATCCTGCGGACGATTGTGCCGAGTGAAGACAGCGGTATCCTTGTGAACTTTGGAAATGTGTACGCCGCTGTCGGTACATTTGAACCGCCCTCCTCGGCAAGCGTCCCGGCTCCGCCGAGGGAAACGCCTCCGCAAAGGGAAACGCCTCCGCCTGCTCAGACTCAGGTTCAGGCTCAGCCCAAATCCGCTCCGAAAGCCGAAGAGTTGATTACTCAGGACGAGGAAGAAACCGTCTCCGTGCCGGACAGCCGGAAGAAAAAGGACGATAACCGCGACGCCGACGAAAAAGCCAAAAAAGAAAAGGAGGACGCGGAACGCCGGCGCCGGAATGAGGAAGAAAGGAAACGCAGGGAAGCAGAAGAACAAAAACGCCGGGAGGAAGAAGCGCAAAAACAGCAGGAAGCGATAAGCAACCGCGTATCGAATGCGTTCGGCATGGCGTCCCCGCAGAACCGGTCGGAAAGCGCGGGAGATGCGCAGGCAGGCACAGGCAATCAGGGCAGTCCCGCAGGCAATTCCGATACGGGCGCAAACCAGGGTACGGGCGGCTTCGGAACATTCAACCTCGACGGACGTTACATCGGACAGGGAGGCTTGCCGCGTCCGACGGACAGAGGACAGGAAGAAGGCCGAATCGTAATCAATATAACGGTCGACCCGAACGGGAACGTCATCCTCGCCGAAATAGGAAAAGGCACGAACATCGACAATGTACAGATGCGCGCCAGCGCCCTGGAAGCCGCCAAACGCGCCAAATTCAACAAGATAAAAGGTTCGAACAACCAAAACGGAACGATCACCTATATTTACAAACTGACATAATA
>JAITDQ010000196.1 GCA_031282485.1 Tannerella sp.
GTATCCGCAATCCCGGTGCCGACAGCCGCCAAGATAAAAATGAGGGAGGCAACCGTCATCAACGGTTTTCGCCCGTAACGGTCGGACAGGCTACCGGAAACCATCACGCCCAGCAAACAGCCCAGTATGGCGCTTCCCATCACCCAGCCCTGCATCGCAGGCGCGTTTTCGATGCCAAAAAACGCTTCGTAAAACGGCTTTGCCCCTCCTATGACCACCCAGTCATAACCGAACAGCAACCCGCCCATTGCCGCCACAAACGTGACCAGCCACAAATATGTATTGCTCTTTTTCATGAATCACTTTTTTCTATTTATTTTTCGCCGCAAAGGTAAGGGGCATATAAGGAAATAAAATGTAAGTACTATTTGAAAACATGTAAGAAATTATTATTTTTGCATCCTGAAAAACAAATAACAGACCCATGAAAACAATCGCAGACGGATTCAAAGGCGAAAAGGCGATCGTAACGCCTTATAATATAAGAGAAATGCAGGCGGGCAACGAGATTACCCGTCAACTGTACGTGACGCATATCGGCTATTACCCGAGCGCGAAGCATCACTACCGGGAACGGACGGAGGGCGCCGCCGAAAACATCCTTATTTATTGTGAAAAAGGCCGGGGCTGGATCGAATGTCTGGACGAAAGGCATGAGCTGTCCGCCCACCGCGTTTTTATCATCCCCCAGCAAGAGCCGCATGTGTACGGCTCCGACCTGCACGACCCGTGGAGCATCTACTGGATTCATTTCAGGGGCGAAAACGCGCACTTCTTCCGCTCCATCATCGGGAAAATCATCTCCCTCAAGGATTCCACCACCAGCCGCTATCAAGACCGTTTCATGCTGTTTGAAAGCATGTTTCAAAACCTCGAAATGGGATACAGCGCCGACAACCTCGAATATATCAGCTTCTGCCTGATGTATTTCCTTGCCTCCGTCAAATACCTGCCGCAATACAGGGAAATCAAGAACATCAAGGTGGAGGACGTCATCCAGAAAAGCATCCTGTTCATGAAAGACCATCTGGAAAACAAAATCACGCTCAACGACATAGCGCAGTTCGTCGGCTACTCCTGCTCGCATCTGGTGGCGCTCTTCACGCAGAAAACCTCCTACGCTCCGATGGAATACTACAACCAGTTGCGCATCCAGAAAGCCTGTTCGTACCTGCAATTCTCCGAGATGAAAATAAAGGAAATAGCCTTCCAGCTCGGCTTTTACGACCCGTTTCATTTCTCGAAATCCTTCCTGAAGGAAATGGGAATCACCCCAAAAGAATACCGCCGGCGATACCACGAAACCCGCCGCGAAATCCGCCGGAAAGATGTAATATCTTACAATAAAAATGTATAATCTTACGCCCGGGAAGAAAGAATGTTTGCTTTGTACGCTCTCGGGTGTGCAATTTTCTGCCCGATTTTTACCGCCATATCAAAAACCCTTTTTATATTTGCGCCAAATGAAACCGATATGCTGAACAATTGCGTATATACCCGGTCGATACTGCATATATACTGTACGCGGTATAAGACTGACAGTTCAATGATTCAAAAATTCAAAGATTCAAGGGTTTCCGGTAGGAGTACCTTATATGTATATTGTTCACGGCATGATTTCGTGCATGGGATTGACCGTTCAAAGATTCAAAAACTTGCGACATGCGTATCAATGATCAAAACTATCCCGCGCGAAGTATGCGCATCAAATATCCGTACAAATGCAACTTTAAAATAAAATCAGCGTGAAGTCAACAAACAAAAAATTAATCGGACAGCAAGCGCGGAAAGAACGTATCCGTTTCGCCGTGCTGTGTTTTTTTCTTGCTCAGGGACTGTGTTTTTCTTCGTGGGCAAGCCGTATACCGGATATAAAGGCGATGTTCTCCGTCGGCGACGAGCTGCTGTGGGGCATGATTCTGTTCATGATTCCCGCAGGCAAATTCATCGCCATTCCGCTGGCGGGTTATCTGGTATCCCGTCTCGGCAGTCGCATCATGGTGCAGGCGAGCATATTGGGATATGCGGCGGCGCTGTTGGGAATCGGCGAGGCATCAAACATTTATCTGTTGGGCGTCTGCCTGTTCTGCTTCGGTGTTTTCTGGAATCTGTGCGACATTTCGCTGAATACGCAGGGCATCGGCATCGAGCGTCTGTTCGGGCGCACGATTATGGCGACATTTCACGGCGGCTGGAGTCTGGCGGCCTGTCTCGGCGCACTGACGGGCTTCCTGATGATACAGGGAAACATCCCGCCGCTGTGGCATTTTTCGATCGTCGCGGCTGTGATTCTCACGATTATTCTGTTCGGACGTAAATATCTGCAGGACGACGGAGCGCCGGCTTTATCCGTTCCCGAAAAGGCGACGGAAAAGAAAGCGTCGCCTGCTCTGACGAGTTTTATCCGCCGTCCCGAGAAACTGCTGATTCAACTTGGCGTCGTCAGCCTGTTTGCGCTGGTGGTCGAGAGCGCCATGTTCGACTGGAGCGGGCTTTATTTCGAAGAAGTGATCCGGCCGCCCAAGTCCCTGCAAATAGGCTTTCTGGTCTTCATGGTGATGATGACGGCGGGACGCTTCCTGACCAACTGGGCGTATGCCGGACTGGGCAAACAGCGCGTGCTGCAACTTGCCGGACTGCTCATTTTCGCCGGATTTTTTTCGTCCGCACTGCTGGGCAGTCTGTTTGCTTCGATGACGATGAAAGTGGTCGTGATTTCGTCGGGATTTATGCTGGTGGGATTGGGTATTTCCTGCATGGTGCCGACGGTGTACAGCCTTGTCGGAGCGAAATCCAAAATTCCCGTCGGGATGGCGCTCACCATCCTGTCGAGCATCAGTTTCATCGGTTCGCTGATTGCGCCGCCGCTGATTGGCGCCGTCTCGAAGGCTTTCAACATGCAGTATGCATACATCGTAGTGGGATTGCTCGGGCTTTGCATCCTGTTGATGACCACGTTCTGCAAGGCGTTCAGGACGAATGAGCGGTGAATACGATGAGGTTCAAGGATTCAAAGTATTTTTTACATAAAAAACGGAAATTAATATGGAAGCAGAATTATTATTAAGGGAACAGGAAGTTTTCCCGTCGAAGGAAGTACTGAAAAATGCTCTCGGCGAAGAGGGTTACAGCGTATTCGAAGAATTGGAAGCGAAATTGACTTCCGGCGAATTTGCATTCACACTCGACTGGAATTATTACAGGGACGGCAAAGGATGGTTATGCAAGGTTTGCCGGAAGAAAAAAACGGTTTTCTGGATTTCGGTCTGGAATGGCTTTTTCAAGGCTGCATTTTACTTTACGGAGAAACATCTCGAAGACATTGCGGCTATGGACATTTCGGAAGAAATCAAAAAAGAATTTTGTCAAACCAAACCGGTCGGAAAATTGCTGCCTTTGCGAATCAGCGTCAATAAGCAGGAACAATTAACCGATTTGTTGAGAATAACAGAATATAAAATTCACTTGTGATTGAGAAATAATATGTGTAAATGGTTGTTATCGGCGTGTTTACTCATGACCGCCGTCAGTGCATTCCCGCAGGAGAAAATGCACGAAAAGCATGATTTCGTGTATAAAACGGTCGCCGGGCACGACATTATGGCCACGGCTTATTTACCCAAATCGGACGAAAAACCGCCGGTTCTGATTTTTTTCCACGGAGGCGGATTCATATTCGGAAACAGGGAGCAGGGACTGGAAAACGTGTTGAAAGAAAAACTGCTGGCGGCCGGAATAGCCGTCATATCTGCTGATTACCGCCTGGCGCCGGAAACCAAACTGGAAGAAATGCTCAAGGACGTAAGCGATGCAGTCCGGTGGGTAAGAACCAGCGGAGGCGAAAAACTGAACATCGACACAAACAGAATTGCCGTTGCAGGCGGTTCGGCCGGCGGCTATCTGGCGATTTCAACCGGCTTCGATCCGCAGTTTGCCCCCAATGCCATCGTTGCCATTTCGTCGCCCACAGGATTTTCAACGACGGACATTCAAACAGGCGATTTGAGCCTGTTGCAGCATATCAGGAAAGATTCCATCGTTTCGCACGGCGATTATGGCGACCGTATGGATTTGTCGCGGTATCTTAGGAAAAACGAGCTGGCGCTGTACGGAATATTCGGTTTCGACCCCGTTAAGGAACCTCAAAAACTGGAACGGTACACCTTAACCGGCCGCATAAAACCGGAATATCCTCCCACACTGATTATCCATGCAAAGAACGACCGCGCGGTTAAATTTGATGATGCAGAGGCGTTTTATTCATTCCTGCAAGAGAAAGGAATCCCGTCGGAACTGTATGTGGTTGAAGACGGCCATAACTCCGATTTAATCAACCGGTATCCCGATGCGGTGGATAAAATGGTTGTTTTTTTAAAGGGATTGTGAAGTTAATTCAGCTATACTGTGTGCGGCATGATTTTGTGCATAAAACTGGCAGTTCAAAGATTCAAAGGTTTTTGGCGTGAATACTGTCTGTATGGATGAACATGTTTGTCCCGCGCGCAGTATAATTATTTTTGTCCAACTCTACTGCCAAAGCTACATTTCAAATAGTCGTTTCCTCTGTAAAAATCTTTTTTTCACTGTATGCGTTTGGAAATCGCAGGATTTTCATGTAATTTTGTCTTCGTAATTTAAAGAATCACAGGATGGCAATACCAATCAGAAGCGTACCGGTACTGGAAGGCGAAGTCGCCCGCCGGTTTTTGAAAGAAGCAAAAGAGAACGAAAAGAAGCGGGGGACGCATCGCTTTTCCGAAGAATCCATTGCTTCGTATAGAAGGATTATCGAAAAGGCAAAAGAGTTCGGGACATTACCCTTGTACGCAGATTCAAGTAACCAATGCAACTAAACGAAAGAACTTCTCGAAAGGGGCTTCAAAGTTAAGTAATTTTCCGGGTCTTCCGTTAATTTTTTTTGGAAGAGATGTACTGTTTCATCGTCCATATCGGTAAGTTTTTGTTTTTTAGGGACATATTGTCTAACGAG
>JAITDQ010000264.1 GCA_031282485.1 Tannerella sp.
ACAGGCTTTTCCTGCGTATTATTATCGACTTCCTCCTCAAACTCGGCCGACAGGATGCGGAACACATCTTTAACCGTTTGTTCTTCAAGGTCTGCACGTTCCATAATATCTTCGGGCGACATCGCCAGAACGGCTTTGGCCGTTTTGCATCCGATAGATTTCAGGGTGTCGATGACCCATCCGTCGATTTCATCGGTAAATTCATCCAGATAAATGTCTTCTTCGTCCGTCGACAGGATGCGGAGTACATCTTTAACCGTTTGTTCTTCGAGGTCTGCACGTTCCATGATTTCTTCGGGCGCCATTGCCAGAACGGCTTTCGCCGTATTGCATCCGATAGATTTCAGGGCGTCGATAATCCAGCTGTCGATTTCATCAATAAATTCATCCAGGTAAATATCTTCTACGTCTGCATTGTCTATATCGCGGAATACGTCTATTTTGTAATCGGTCAGCATACAGGCAAGTTTGATGTTCATGCCTCCTTTTCCGATCGCCAGCGAGACTTCTTCCGGCCGGAGGAATACTTCCGCCGTTCGTTCTTCCTCGTTAACACGTATCGAAGATATTTTTGCCGGGCTTAACGAGCGCTGGATAAACAGCGAGGTATTCGAGGTATAGTTGATGACGTCAATATTTTCATTGCGCAGCTCGTGGACGATTCCGCGTATACGCGAACCTTTCATTCCGACGCAGGCGCCTACGGGGTCTATGCGGTCGTCGTATGATTCGACTGCAATTTTGGCGCGTTCGCCGGGGATACGCGCAATGGCTTTTATCGTGATCAGGCCGTCGTTTATTTCCGGCACCTCAAGTTCGAACAGACGCTGCAAAAACACGTTGCTGGTGCGCGAAAGAATGATTTTCGGATTATTGTTCTCATTCGTCACGTCTTTGATGACGGCGCGTACGGCTTCGCCTTTACGAAAGAAATCCGAAGGTATTTGTTCCGATTTGGGGAGTAACAGGTCATTTCCTTCATCATCGAGCAGCAGTATTTCTTTTTTCCATATCTGATAAACTTCGGCCGATGCGATTGTACCGATATGTTCTTTATAGCGGGAATAAAGATTGTCTTTCTGCAACTCCAGGATTTTGGAGGCAAGCGTCTGGCGCAGATTAAGGATAGCGCGCCGGCCGAATTTTTCAAAATAGACTTCGTCCGTCACTTCCTCGCCGACTTCACAATCGGGGTCCATTTCGCGAGCCTCGCTTAAAGTCACTTGCAGGTTCGGGTCTTCCAGACTGCCGTCCGGGACGACCGTCCGGTTACGCCATATTTCAAAATCTCCTTTTTCGGGATTGATAATGATATCGTAGTTTTCATCCGTACCGAACATTTTGGCAATAACATTGCGAAACGATTCCTCCAATACGTTGATCATCGTTTCTTTATCAATATTCTTAAGGTCTTTAAATTCTGCTAACGTGTCAATCATACTGACCGTTTCTTCTTTTCTTCTTGCCATAATTTTTTTAGAATCTAATTAAATATTTTGTGTACTTTATTTCGTCATACGCATAAGTCCGGTCTTCCTCCACCGTCGTTTTTCGTTTGGAGCCGTCGGATTTAATCTTTTTTTCGACCGTTATTGTCGCGCAATGGTCGTCGGCAGCTTTTAATATTCCGGTAAGCTTTGTGCCGTTTTTCAGCAACATTTCCACTTCATTCCCCAGATTTTTAACATACTGACGGACAATCTTAAACGGTGATGTGATGCCCGAAGATCCGACTTCAAGTTCAAAATCCTCCTTCTCCCTGTCCAGATTTGCCTCTATATAACGGCTCAGGGCGACACATTCGTCGATACTTACGCCCTTATCGTTATCAATTTCCACAGAAATCAGGTTGTCCGGACTGACGGATATATCCACCGGAAAAGAATCCGAATTTCTCAACCGCTCTTCTACCAAACTTTTTATAAAATCTTTATCTGTCATAATCAATAAAAAGAAGGGGAACTTCCTGCTCCCCTTCATCATCACTTGTCCTTAATCGACTGCAAAGATATTAAATATTTGCGAACCCGCAAAAGATTACATTATTTTTTATCATTTATGGTATAAAAATCTATGCAATTGACGTATTTAAGAAAAAATTCGGTCATTTCAGCTCTTTTATTTTGATGCTGCGGAAAGAAACTTCATCGCCGTGATCCTGAAGCAGTATGCGGCCTTTCGGAGCTTCGCCGAACGGGCCGTCCGTATTATATGCCTTCGCGGCATATTTACTGCCTTTCACTAATTCGCGGAAAGCATCGGAACCACGTTCGTATTCGACCGTTTTGAATCCGTTAAGCCAATGCTCTACATGATTGTTCGGGAGCACTTTTATGACGGCCTGATTCCATTGACCTACGCCGTTAAAGCGCTTATTTTGAGGCTTAATCATATCATAAAGACCGGCGCATGCACGGCTTCCCGGCACAGAGGTATAGAGCTTTGCGTCGGGATGAACATTATCGTCCAAAACCTGATATTCAAGGCCGAATGCGGAGCCTTTTTGCTTTTCGCTTTCCGTCACAAAATATTTTATACCGCTGTTTGCGCCTTCCGTAATTTTAAATTCGAGGCTCAGCTCGAAAGCCGAATATTCGTTCAGCGTCACGATATCTCCGCCGTTCGTGGATTCGCTTCCGTCGGTGTGTAACACGGTGATTGCGCCGTTTGCGACCTTCCAGCCCTTATCCGGGAACGATTCCTTATGAGCGCCGCGCCATCCGACATTCGATCTTCCGTCGAACAAAAGTTTCCACCCGTCGGACTGCTCGCCGGCTGAAAGCGTGTTCGGTATCCGGTTTATTTCGGGAACCAGCGTTCCCTGCAGCAGGTTAGGCCTGATATTTTCCGTCAGGATACGGATATTTTTCCATTTAATCTCTTTGCCTTCCTGCGCGTCATTATTCCCAATGCCATGTACCTGAAACGCAATAAAGCCGCTGAGCGTCGTATTGTCGAGCAGGTTTGCCGTATTGACGCCATTAAGCCAGACGCGTATGGTATCACCGAACGCTTCTATCCGGTAACGGTTCCAGTCGTCTTTTTTGTACGCGGCGCGTCCCGGTTCATTTTCCTGTAGCGTAACCAGCCACCCGCGGCGCGCTTCATCATAGATACCCCCGCTCCAGGCACGCTCCGAAGGATCTATCTCACACTGATAACCGTGCACACGGCCGTTGTTATAATCCGGGCGACTTTCGCTGCGAAACTGCACACCGGA
>JAITDQ010000282.1 GCA_031282485.1 Tannerella sp.
GACGTTCCCAAGCAAATACAGGAAGAAAAACAAAAGAAGGAAACACTGGAAAAAGTTGCCGGAATTACCGGCGAAAGTATCGTGCAAAGTATTGCCGGACTTAAGTCAAGTCTGGGCAGTGCGCTGGATGATATCCTGCAGCGTTTGAGCGGTGAATTTAAGAAACTGGAAGAAATCCGTGCGGCTATCACGCTGGAAAAGAAGTCGCTCGAAGATCTGTACGAGTTATCGGCCAATACGGATTCGTTGGCCGCCATGTTGCTCGCGCAGAAGGAGAAAAAGGAAAGTTTCGAGAAATCCGTGAAGGAGAAGGAAGAGGCGTTTGCCGATGAAATGGCGGAGAAGAGAGCGCAGTGGGAACTTGAGAAGGCAAGGCAGAAAGCCGGGGAAAAGGAATATGCCGACGACTTGGCCAAACGTCGCAAGCGCGAGGAAGAGGAGTATGCGTATAGCCTGAAAATCAGGCGTCAAAAGGAACAGGATGAATATGATACCCGTAAATTCCAGCTTGAGAAGGAACTCGTTGACAGGAAAGCGAAGTTCGAACAGGAAATTGCGAATCGGGAAGCCGAATTGAAAAGTGCGGAGGCCGAACTGGCCGAACTCCGTAAAAATAATGCGGAATTTCCGGCCAAACTGGAAAAGGCACTGAAAGACAGGGAAGCCGAAATCACCCGACAGCTTCAGACGAAATATGAGTTTGATATCAAGCTGATGGAAAAGCAAAACGAAGCCGATATCCGTCTGAAAGACCAGATAATCGCGTCGTTACAGGAAAAAATCAAAGAGCAGCAGGCGCAGTTGAAGGAATACACCGATAAGGCCAACCGTGCCGAAGCTAATGTGAAGGATATTGCGGTGAAGGCTATCGAAAATGCTTCGAAAGTGCGCATGTTTCCGGTCAAGTCTGAAAAAGATGATAATTAAAGGCCTGTTTGACAGATGAATATATCCGGTACACACTTCAATTACTATCATGTTTGTCAGCGGAAACTCTGGTTGTTTGCCAACGGGATTTCCATGGAGCATACTTCCGATTTGGTGTATGACGGTAAGTTGATTCACGAAACTTCCTATCCGCAACGGCCGGAACGTTACGAAGAAATGACCATAGGAGGATGTAAAATTGATTTTTATGATGCTAAAAACAGGGTAATACATGAAATCAAGAAATCCGACAAAATGGAAAAGGCTCATGAATGGCAGGTGAAATACTACATTATGACGATGGAACGTAATGGTATAGAGGGTGTTAAGGGAATACTCGAATATCCTGTTCTGCGACAGACAACGCCGGTTGAACTTACGGATGCCGACAGGGATGCTGTTGTCGAAATGGAACGGCAGATAATGCTTATAACCGAGGCGGAGCAATGTCCTCCACTTATCCATGCCGGAATCTGTAAAAAATGCAGTTATTATGAATTTTGTTATGTAAATGAGGAAGTTAATCCATAAAAACCTGTTTAATCGAACATATTAATAAGAAAATTATCCCATGAAAAAGAGTTATTACCTGTTTAATCCCGGTACGCTTCAGCGAAAGGATAATACGCTGAAATTTACTCCTGTAACTGAAGATGAAAACGGTGCGGCTGCGAAGGAAGGGCAGCCCCGTTATTTGCCGGTGGAAAATATTGACGATTTGTATGTATTCGGTTCGCTGACGGCAAACAGCGCCACGTATAATTTTCTTGGACAGAACGGTATCGCCGTTCATTTTTTCGATTATTACGAAAATTATACGGGTTCGTTTATGCCGAAAGACCAGTTACTTGCGGGTAAGGTGATACTTTCGCAGGTGGCTCATTATCAGAAAAAAAGCAAACGGCTGATAATCGCGCGGAAGTTTATTGAAGGCGCCGCTCATAACATGCTGACTAACTTGAAGTATTACAACCGGCGGGGGAAGGACATGGCGGATATTATGGACAATATTGCAAAATATGCCGAACAAATTCCCTCGACCGATGCGGTGGATGTGCTTATGGGAATTGAAGGCAATATCAGGCAAACGTATTACGATGGTTTCAACCTGATTCTGAATGATTTCGAGATGGGAACCCGAACGCGGCAGCCACCCCGTAATGAGGTTAATGCGTTGGTGTCGTTCGGGAATATGATGTGTTATTCGCTGTGTCTCAGGGCTATTCATCAAACTCAACTGAATCCGACTATCAGTTATCTGCATGAACCCGGCTACCGCAGGTATTCGCTCGCCCTTGATATTGCGGAAATATTCAAACCCATACTTGTCGATAAAGCTATATTTAAGGTATTGAATAAGAAGGAAATACAGAGCAAACATTTTGATATGAAACTGAACCGGTGCGTGTTGAATGATTCGGGGAAAAAGATTTTCGTCCAGGCAATAGAAGAACGATTGCAGGAGACGTTCCAGCACAGGAGTTTGCATCGACATGTCAGCTACAAACACCTTATCAGACTGGAATGTTACAAATTGAATAAACATATTCTGGAAATGGAAGAATATAAGCCGTTTAAAATGTATTGGTGATGTACGTGATTCTTGTATATGATGTAGGTGAAAAACGGGTAGGCAAGATGCTTAAACTTTGCCGTAAATACTTAAACTGGATACAAAATTCGGTTTTCGAAGGTGAAATAACTAAAGTGAAACTGAAAGAATTAACCTTGTTAAGTAAAGCTATTATAGACCCTGATACGGACAGTATTATTATCTTTGCAAACAGAGACGAAAAATGGCTCGACAAAACAATAATAGGTAAAGAACGGGCATCTACGGATGTATTTTTGTAATGAATCTGTTGTCGGATGCCGTGAAACATTTGTTAAAAAAGTGTTTTTTATCTATCCTCGCTCTTTGACATTCTGGAAATCAACATATTATATAATTGTCGATCGGCAAGCAAAAACATATAATTGCCGATCGACAATATTTATATTATTTTTTTTACTATCTTTGTTCGCTGAAATACCTGATAATGAAGGATTATTATTTTTTTGTTTTA
>JAITDQ010000290.1 GCA_031282485.1 Tannerella sp.
TCATCAGATTGATCCAAAATAACTGTTCTGCCAATTGTGTTCCCTTGATGTGGGCGATAGAAGTTTGAAACAAAAACGGGAGAAATGACGAATCGTTCGCATAAAGCTCTACGACCGCACCGCCGTTAGCTGTAAACGAATATTTTCCGCCGGCACAGCGGATGCCGTTTTTTTTGTATGAAAAGTTGCGCTTGCCGGAAGAAATCCGATATTCACTGCCGTCTGCAAGAATTATCTTCCTGTATCTTTTTGAAGCGACCCTCCCCAGTTCTCCCGACAAACCGGAAAATACAATTGCCTTTTTATCCCTGCTCAATCTTACAGGCATATCTTTGAATATAAATTCATTCTTACTGTAAAGGATTACAACATTCCTGTTTTCATCGTACACCAAAACCGTATCTTTCCGGGGATCAACGGTATAATAATATGTTTCCTGCGCCCAAAGACACGAACTCACTGTTATAAAAGCAACTAATAATACTGTTCTCATATTCTTACAAATTTAATTATATCGGACAAAAATTTCACTGCACCGGAATAAATTCCAGCGACCATGCCACCCGGTCATTCGTCGCATTGCGCAAAACGACAAGTTCCGTGCCGGACGGGTTGGCAAACAGGTATCGTCCTTCCACGTCATATTCCGTACCGTTTTTGATGTAGAAATCCGTATAGTTCAATGTCTTCACACGGGTGAAATCATTGGCTTCGTACTGAATGATATTACCGGAGCCTTGCAGAGACCACACGCTGTTTGACGCCGTATGATCGTCAATCCAAACCGGACGCGCCTGAAATGCAGCAATGGGTGAAATATTTTCCCGGCTTACCAAATCGGATACCCGGTATATTTGCGTTTCCCCGCAAAACAGATATTTCCCGTCCCGGGAAAACCAGAAATTGCCGATCGATTCGTGCGTATAATACTGTGTGTCTTTTGTTTGAATATTCAGTACGGTAATCCCTCCGGGGAATAACTGCAAATTGGTATAAAGCATACCGTCATATCCGGGTATCTTTTGTATCAGACTTTGGTGGTAAACATTCGTACCGGCGAAGGTGGCGCCGGTATGGATATCCGCCCAGTATAAACGATTCCACTGCCCGTTGCCGGCCGGGGTGTATGTAACCATATCGTCCGTCGCCCACGCGATGTCGTTGATTTGATAATATGCTTCCTGTACTTTCGTCAATGTGAAACCGTTCCGGTTAACAATACTGAACTGTCCGGACTGGCCGACGGCTATCTCCTGTCCGTTAGCGGAAATGCTGAAACAGGAAGGAGCCTTGGCCAAATCCAAACTTCGCGTTACGGTTTTTGAAACGATGTCAAACTCCACCAGCCGGTTGGGCTGCGCCGTCGTGTAATACAGTTTCCCGTTCGATTTGTCGAGCAGGGCATCCGTTACGTTTCCGTCGATGTCGACAATGCCTGCGGGGTTGTTTACGGCATTGCGGATTTCAAGGGTTATGGGGATTTTCGGATTCGATGCATCATTGGAATTTAAGTAAATGATTACCGATGATTTACCTTCGGGCACACGATTGCGGTCGGCGGTAAACGTTACCGTTCGCTGGTCATAATGGGTCATCGCGCCTCTTGTTTGCGAACAGGCCAGCCATTCGGGCAGGCCGGTAAATTCCCAGACCAAAATCCCGTTGCCCTGATTGGAAAATATCAGGTCAACCGAAGTTCCCGTTTTGCCGAAATCAAGCGGTTGGTCGTATAAATAAAGATTTATGCGCGGATCGCCTTCATTGAGATAGATTACCTGAACAACGTATTTTTTCCCGTTTTCATCTTCAATCGTCATGAAATCACAGTAAATCCCGACTTTCGAAAAATCATTCACCTTCTTTGCGCTGCAATTAACGGATGTTGCCCCACCGGTGAATTTTCCCGTCAAGGAACCGACAATCAGCCAGTCCGGTTTTTCAACGATCCTGAAACCGGCATCGCCTGCCCCGGGACAGACAACCGGATAATCTTCGGCTTCCCCGCCGGGCGAAACAATGATGGAGGACTGTACGGACGCTATTTCGTCCGCCGTCAGCAATTTCTCGTGCAAGAAATCGTTACTGCACGAAAACGGCAGCAAAGCGGCTATTCCCCAAAATATTATTTTAAGTTTCATATTCGTATAAAATTAAAAATAAACATGCAGGCCGGCTGAAAGATTTAATCTCGACATGTCAATTGGTTTGTCATTTTCGGAGGATTGAGTTTGCACTTCATTATTCGCATCCACATAACTGACTTTCGTTTTTTTGATTTTGGCATAAAACGCCCCGGCATTTGCCGAAACGGAAAGATACGGCGACAGGTAATATTCGAGCGAAACGTCCAAACTGCCTGCAAACTGTCTGCTTTCCACCAAAACGTTCGGATTTGCCGAATAAACATCGCTTCTCAGTTCTTCGCGAAAAAACAAACAACCCGGCGAAAGCGTTTCGTTCAAAGCAAACCGCCTGTCTTTATCCAGCCACTGCCTGAAAAACAGTGAAGGCGCAACATAATTAAAATAAAAATTTTCTTTCTGACTCAGCGTATAATACAAAGAAACAGACGACGGCATGGGAATCTGTTCATTCAGTTCGGCCTCGGAAGAAAAAAACGAATACTTCGCCCCGATGCCGAAATACTCATTAAGCAACAGATGAAAATCAGCGCCCAGATGAATCCCGTTTTTCATATCGCTAAAATATTGATCTGCCGTTTCGGATGAAACGTAAGACATACTGTTCCGTATGTCCGAAAACGACGATAACATGTGCCCATAACCGCCTTCGATGCCGAGCCTGAACGGCCTTGAGGGCAAAGAAAAGAAACTGCGACGGCTTTCCCGGGACGTCCGTTCCCGTTCCGGCAACAGTTGCGATTCCCTGAAATACTCGCTCACCCGGTCGGACGAAATAAACCGCCCGACTGTTCGTCCGTCATTTAACCTCCGTTCATAGGAGATTTTCTCTGCCGAAACGTCCAGAATCCGGCATAAAACAGTATCCCCGTCTACTGTCACAATCTTATCCTGTGCCATTCCCGCACAGCAAAACGTCCCCATTAACAAGAATAAAACAATCGCTTTTTTCATCAAATACTCATTTTTTTATTGTCTTAATATAATAGCTGAGACAAAGATACAAAAGTTTCTCAAAGCGCCGCCCCGCCGGTATAAATTTCGGTTATCAACGAAAAATTTATTCGTTCCATTATTGATACAACGCTCAAAAATGGACAGCAGATTTATCCTGCGTTAGTCTGTCCGGCTAATTTATAATTCCTTCTTTTCCTG
>JAITDQ010000323.1 GCA_031282485.1 Tannerella sp.
TGTAAGTTTGCACGGCATAATTAGAAATTTCATGAATTAATCGCAGATGAAAAAAGTTATTGAACACATAAGGGAAAGCAAAAAAACAGCGTTTTCTTTTGAGTTGTTGCCCCCTATCAAAGGGAACAGTATCAGGAGAATTTACGACATTATAGATAAGCTGGTGGAATTTGATCCTAAATACATTAACATTACGTCGCATCACAGCGAGTATATTAATAAAATGAACGCCAACGGTTCGGTACGGAAGGTAAATATACGCCGCCGTCCCGGTTCCGTCGCTATTGCTTCGGCTATTCAAAGCCGGTACGGCATTACGGCTGTGCCGCATATTATATGTAAGGGTTTTACGAAAGAAGAAACGGAATATGCGCTTATTGACCTCAATTTCCTGGGGGTGCACGATTTGTTGCTGCTTCGCGGCGATGAAAAGAAACTGCCTGCTCCCGCAAAAAAATCGCTCTATCATAATTACGCTACCGACCTGCAGAAACAAGTGAATGATTTCAACAGGGGCATCGCTCTGGACGGTTCTTCTTTCGAGAGAATTGAAACACCGTTTTCTTACGGCATGGCTTGTTATCCGGAGAAACATGAAGAGGCTCCGAGTATGGATTCGGATATTTTTTATGCAAAGAAAAAGGTTGAAAACGGAGCGGGTTATTTAGTGACACAAATGTTTTTCGACAATTCGAAATATTACGCTTTTGTTGACAGACTGCGTGCGGAAGGGATATCGGTACCGGTCATTCCGGGAATTAAGCCCATCGTGTTTACGAATCAGTTGACCGTACTGCCTGAAGTTTTTCGTTCCGGGATTCCGGAGGAGCTTGCCGGTGAACTTCGCCGGTGTAAAACGGACGACGAAGCGAAAGAGGTTGGGGTCGAATGGAGCATCCGGCAATGTAAAGATCTGATTAACCACGGCGTTCCGAGTATTCATTTCTATACATTTATGGCGACCGACAGCGTTCGGAGGATCGCCGGGGAGATTTATTGAACGTAAGCTTCGCCTCAAAAATAAAAACATGCCGGCTTGTTTTGTATTTCCCGCAGTTTGCATTATCTTTGCGCGTTGAGAATAATATAACAAGGCTTATTTATTGGATGAATCAAACAAGTTTATTAGTAGAAACAATCGTTAAGGGATTGCAGGAAAAAAAAGGACGGAGTATTGTTACGGTGGATTTGAGGGAAATACCCGGTACAATATGTCAGTATATGGTTATATGTGAAGGGAGAAATCCCAATCAAGTTTCATCTTTATCGGATTCGGTATGGGATACGGTTCTTAAAGACCTCGGGGAAAAACCTTTTTCCGTACACGGATTACGTAATGCTCAATGGGTCGGTATGGATTATGGCACGGTTCTTGTACATATTTTTCTGCCGGAGACGCGTTCTTTTTACCGGCTCGAAAGTTTATGGGAGGATTCGATAATTGTGAAAATCCCGGATATGGATTGATTTTTATATGATTGTGAAGATATAAATATGGAAGAGAAAAATACACAAAACAACAATAACGGCGGTTATCAGAAAAATTCAAACGGTAACAGGAAGTCAGGCTTTAGCCTGTGGTGGATCTATGCGCTTATTTTTATTCCGCTGATAACCGTATATGTTCTCAATGATTCATCCTCCGTGAAAGAATTCGGATGGACTGAATTTCAGCAGATGATGCGGGAGGACGCATTTGACAAAATCGTTGTCTTCAATAAGAAAAACATGCTGGAAGCCACGGTTAAGAAAGATAAATATCAGACGGTGTTCAAACTGGATGCGGCCAAAGCGGAAGAATTGGGCGTTAAGGTGTCGGTCAAAATCCCTTCGCCGGACAAATTTTCCGATTTTTATGATAAAGTACATTCGGAAAACGGCATCTCCGCAGGTGTTTCGTATGATGAAGGAAACGATGTGTTCTGGAATATCCTGATGTCGATCGGCCCGTTTGTCATTATCATCCTTATATGGATTCTGATTATGCGCCGCATGTCCGGCGGAGTGGGCGGCGGCGGAATGGGCGTTTTCAATGTGGGAAAATCGAAAGCCCAGCTTTTCGACAAGGACGGGACGAATAAGGTGACATTCAAGGATGTTGCGGGACTTTCGGAGGCGAAACAGGAAGTGGAAGAAATCGTATCGTTCCTGAAAAATCCCGGCCGCTATACGGAACTTGGCGGTAAAATACCGAAAGGCGCTTTGCTGGTAGGCCCTCCCGGAACGGGTAAGACACTGTTGGCGAAAGCGGTTGCAGGCGAAGCCAATGTGCCGTTCTTCTCCCTTTCGGGCTCCGATTTTGTGGAAATGTTTGTCGGCGTCGGGGCTTCGCGCGTGCGTGACCTGTTTCGTCAGGCAAAAGAGAAATCGCCCTGTATCGTGTTTATTGATGAGATAGATGCGGTGGGTCGCGCCCGGGGCAAAAATGTCAATATGAATGCCAATGACGAACGGGAAAATACGCTGAACCAGTTACTGACGGAAATGGACGGGTTCGGTTCCAACAGCGGCGTTATCATCCTTGCGGCGACAAACCGTGCGGATGTGCTTGATAAAGCGCTGTTACGGGCAGGACGTTTCGACCGTCAGATACATGTTGAACTGCCGGATCTGAACGAACGAAAAGAGATTTTTGCCGTTCATCTCCGTCCGATCAAAAAGGATACGAGCGTGGATACGGATTTTCTGGCGCGTCAAACGCCCGGATTCTCCGGCGCCGATATTGCAAACGTATGCAATGAAGCGGCTTTGATTGCCGCACGTAACGGTAAACAGTGTGTTCAGAAAGACGATTTCATGAGCGCCGTTGACCGGATTGTGGGCGGCCTTGAGAAACGCAGCAAGATAATGACGGAGAAAGAACGCCGGAGTATTGCGTACCACGAGGCCGGACACGCTTCGCTGAGCTGGCTTCTGGAATATGCCAACCCGCTGGTGAAAGTGACGATTGTGCCGCGGGGTAAAGCGCTGGGGGCGGCCTGGTATCTGCCGGAGGAACGCCAGATAACGACGCGCGAGCAGTTGCTGGATGAAATGTGCGCCACGCTCGGCGGCCGCGCTGCCGAAGAAGTCTTTCTCGGCGCTATTTCTACCGGAGCATCGAACGACCTTGAACGTGTCACAAAGCAGGCATACGCAATGGTCGTCTATTTCGGTATGAGTGAAAAAATGCCCAACCTCAATTATTACGATTCTACAGGCCAGGACTGGGGCTTTACAAAGCCTTACAGCGAGGACACTGCAAAAATGATTGACCTTGAAGTGCAGGGTATTGTGAATGAACAGTATGAGAGGGCGAAACGGATGCTTTCCGAGTATGCGGATAAACATAACCGGCTGGCCGGACTTCTGCTCAAATCCGAAGTCATATACACGGAAGATGTAGAACATATTTTCGGAAAGCGACCCTGGGTATCGCGCAGCGAAGAACTTATGGAAAAACAGAACGGCGAGAGTAAAGAACAGGATAACGTTAGCGTATGACAATAAAATGTTAACCTTGAAAAATCTTATACAAAGGACACTTACCGGAATCGTTTACATTGCCGTAATAACAGCGGCCATCTGCGTACATCCTCTTTTGTTTGCCGGCATATTCAGCCTTGTCGTCGGGAGGCTGATACATGAATTTTATACAATAATAAAATATGGAGGCCCCGCCTGGATACGTTATCTCGGAATAGCGGGAGGCATGTACTGGTTTGTGGCATCCTGTCTGTATGCCGGGAATTATACCGGGTTTGATATTTATATACCTTATATAATTATCCTGCTGGTGTTGTTGGTATCCGAACTGTATGTTCCCAAGTCGGATCCCGTTAGCCGGTGGGGGATGATGATCTTTGCACAGTGTTATTGCGCCGGATTCGTTTCCTTGCTTTGTTTTATCCCCTATATGATATCGCCGGTTTATAATCCGTTGCCGGTACTGATGATTTTTGTTTTTATATGGCTCAATGATACGGGTGCGTACCTGACGGGGACACTGATGGGCAAACATCGTTTGTTTCAGCGTATTTCGCCTCTTAAATCGTGGGAAGGCTTTGGCGGCGGTTTGTTTGTTGTTGTTGCGGCGTCCCTGTGTTTTGCCTGTTTTTATAAGGAACTGACATGGTACCAATGGCTGATCTTTGCCGTAATTACAGTCGTTTCGGCGACCTGGGGCGATTTGATGGAATCGCTGCTTAAACGCACATACGGCGCAAAGGATTCGGGGAAGATATTACCCGGCCACGGCGGCATGCTGGATCGTTTCGACAGTGCCATACTCGCATCGCCTTCCGTTTATGTCTATTTTGAACTGCTTATTCGAAATTGAACGTCAGGATAATCATGCGTGTTGTCGCTTTCGATAAAGCATCCGTGTAAATTCTGTCCGCTTCGTTGTTGAGGTCGCTGCGATTTTTTTCCAGCATGTCGGGCAGTCCGAATTTGAATTTTAATTCCGGCGCTAATTTGAAGTACGGCATGTAAATATTGCAGCCGAAGCCAAATTCAAAACCGTAATCAATCTGTTTTAATAAAAGGGGATTGCCCTTTTTACGTCCCATATCAAGCGCTCCGTAAACGCCGCCGATTATATACGGGCGGCAGTTGTTGAGGCGCATGGATGATATTTTAAGATCCAGGGGAACCGATAAATAATTGGAACGGACGCTGACCTGTTTTTCTTCTTCGCTCGTTAATTCTTTGAAAAGAATGGTTTTATCGCCGAAATGTATGGTCGGGGAAAGCCGGAGGTTCATGTACGGATTGAGGAATAAATCGCCTGTGACCCCGACGCTGAATCCCGGCGCATAGTCCGGGATTTCGGCAAACCACGTTTGGCCGTCGGGCGTTACACGTCCGTTGTTTGTCAGGAGCAAGTCCTGAGAATGTAGCCCTACATGGAAACCGAAATGATACAGTTTATAATCCGCATAAGGCTGATTCTGCACCTTCCGTTTTTGCGAAAACGACGGAAGAGCAAACAGTATGAACGTAACTATGTAAACAATCTTTTTCAAGTATTCTGCGTATTTATTGTTAATAACGTAAGAACGGTAAAGATATTGCATACGTAAAAAAAATGAAAAAAATATTTGTGTGAAGCGAAAAATGATATATCTTTGCATAGTCGTTAGCCGGGGGATGGGTGTTTTTTCATTCCCGGAGGGCGCAAAATTATTAATTAATAAACAGAAAAAAGACTATGGCTTACGTGATTAGTGAAGATTGTATCGCATGCGGTACGTGTATTGATGAATGTCCTGTTGAAGCTATTTCAGAGGGAGATATTTATAAGATTGACGCTGAAGTATGTACGGAGTGTGGAGTATGTGCCGATGCTTGTCCTACCGAAGCTATTCATCCTGCATAAAAAATACGGGTGAGACATTTTCGGAAAAAGAAAAAGAGTGAAATAACCGTAACAAGTTAAATCACTCTTTTTCATTTTTGTTACCTGAAAAAATTGTCCGGCGAACGCCCTGTTTTCGTCAGGAGCGTCACCTTACAATTCACCGTCAAGATTTTTCCTGAAAGATGATTCCGATTTTTTTTCTTTTATGAAACGCATGATTTCATTCATTCCGTCCATGAATTTCTCAAAATCTTCTTTATAAAGAAAAATCTTATGCTTCTCAAATGTTACGGATTCGCCTTCTTTTGTGTGATTTCTCTTGCTTTCGGTAATAGCAATAAACAAATCGTCTTTCAGGTTCTTCTTTACATCCAGATAATAAATTCGCTTACCGGCTTTGATGGCTTTGGAATATACAATTTCTTTGTCACCAGAGCTTCCACTCGTTTTGTCAGTCAATTCTTCCATAATAAATCCTCCTCTCATCAACTAATCGGACTTCAAAAGTGTGAATTTTTTATTAAAAAAGCAAGTATTCCGCAAATAATTTCGGTTTTTCGAGAATAAACAGTACCTTCGCGCCTGATTTTTGTAATTTAGCTGTTTTTTAAAAACGAATGATTAATCGAATATTGATCCGTATAAAAGTTTTGCAAATCGTATTTGCATACTATCAAAAAGGCAATAATGATCTCCGGGTAGCGGAAAATGAGTTGCTGTTGAGTTTGAGACGTTCCTATGACTTATATCATTATTTACTGTTGCTTATCGTGGAAGTGACCCGTATGTACGAACATGTGATAGAAATACGCCGAAACAAATACCGTCCGACCGACGAAGATATAAATCCCGACATGCGCATGCTGAACAACCGCCTGGCAGCCCAAATAGCCGACAATGAATGTCTTCGGAAATATGCGAAGGAACACGGCGTCTCATGGGGTGATGACAAGGATTTTATCCGGAAAGTCATGGACACGATCATTAAATCCGACGTTTATAAGGATTATCTGGAGAACGGAGAGGATACGTATGAGGCTGACCGCGACTTCTGGCGCCTTGTTTTCAAACGTATCATCTCAAACAATGAATTTGTAGAAGATTATCTGGAAGAAAAATGTATTTACTGGAATGAAGATGTCGATATCGTCGAATCATTCGTGATAAAGACAATCAAACGCTTTGATGAAAAATCCGGGAATGAACAGGAACTGATTCCCATGTTCAACAATAACGACGATTACGACTATGTTATCAAACTGTTCCGGCAAACCCTTCTGCATGGAGACGAATACCGTGAGCGTATTAATAACCACATGAAAAACTGGGAATCGGAGCGTGTGGCAAATATGGATCTTGTTATCATGCAGGTGGCTCTTGCCGAGATAATGAACTTTCCGAGCATACCGGTGAGCGTTACCCTCAATGAATATATTGATGCGGCAAAGTATTACAGTACACCGAAAAGCGGAGTTTTTATAAACGGCGTGCTTGATTCGATAATCGAGGAATTGAAAAAAGACAAACTTTTGTTGAAAAACTGACCGAAAACAAACATGCGTATTTGTTTTGTATTGTTCCCGACTTGTATTATCTTTGTCGCGTTACAGGCAAACGCCGATATGTTGAATTTTAAACTTTAAAGAAATGAATATTATATCAACCGTGTTATTACAAGCTCCGGGCGCCGCTCCCGGCACAGGTGGCTCTATGAATATGAGCATACTGCTGATTGTAGCGATGATCGCTATCTTCTATTTTTTTATGATCCGTCCTCAACAAAAACGCCAGAAGGAAATCCAAAAAGCGCGTGAGGCAATGAAAGCCGGCGATAAAGTGGTGACTGCCGGCGGGATACATGGTAAAATTAAGGAAGTGGGAGATACGTCCATGCTTATCGAGATAGCAGAAGGCGTCCGCATACGCGTGGATAAAGCATCTGTATTCGCTTCGACGAGCGATATCCAGCAAAAATCATAACGGTTATAACCGGTCATGCAGAATACGTTCATATCTGCATTGAAACGAATGCTCCGGAATACGGATGATTTTTTTCGCAATCAACAATGGAAAGAAATGCTGATATTTCTTCTCTTTCTGTTGCTGTCTTCTGTTTTTTGGCTATTACAAAACCTGCAACAGGATTACGAACAGCGGATCGAAATGCCGCTGCGCTATAAAAACGTTCCCCCCGAATGGGTTTTGTCGGAAGATAATCCTCAAAAAGTGAGTATCCTGCTTAAAGATAAAGGTACGACACTGATGTATTTTTTGTGGGAAACGTATTTTTCGCCGATTGACATCTCCGTTTCCAACCTTTCGCACACTTCGGGACAGACCCTTCACATGAACGCCCAGGAGCTTGAAACCGCAATCTCGAAGCAATTAATATCCTCGCCCTCCATCGTGTCAGTCGAACCGCACGAAATAACCGTAAAATATGATATGTTAAGCAGTCGCTTGGTACCTGTCGTTGCAAATGTAGCCGTCAACGCCAAACCCGGATTTCAGGTGTCGGGCGATATAAAGATATCACATCCGGAAGTTCGTTTGTACGGCAGCAGCCGGGTTCTTGACACATTGAACAATATAAGTACGAAACTTTATACGATAGAAAACGCCTCCGGTACGCGGGAATTTACCGTCGGACTGGACTTGCCCGCAGGCGTGAAAGCGGATCAGGAAACGGTGAAACTTACGGTTCCGATTGAAGAGTTTACGGAGAAAAAAATACATTTGCCGGTATTATGCTTTGATATTCCCGCCGGCTATGTGCTGCGCATATTTCCTTCGACCGTTGAAGTAGTCTGTAATGTGCCGTTGTCGCTGTTCAAAGAACTGAACGAAGAAGATATGGAGATACGACTGCCTTTTGATGAATTTGAAGAAAACCGGTCTACCGGTAAAATGCCGGTGCGGCTTACGGAAAAACCGTCGTGGGTTGCCAATGCCGTGATTGTTCCGGGCGAAGTGGAATTTATTATCGAGCAATTGCATAATGATTAAAATAGGTATTACAGGAGGCATAGGAAGCGGTAAATCCGTGATTTCATCGTTGATAGCAATGAATGGCATACCCGTGTATACGGCCGATACGGAAAGCAGGCGACTTTCGGATACCTCGCCGGTTATACGCCGGAAACTGGAAGCGTTTTTTGGTAATGACCTGTATGTAAATGACCTGCTCGACCGGAAGCATCTGGCCTCCATTATCTTTTCCAACGAAAAAGCGCTTAAAAATGTAAATGAGATCATCCACCCTGTCGTCAAAAAAGATTTTCAGGCATGGATAAAGCAACAAAAAACCAATATATGCGCAATCGAATCGGCCATACTGTTTGAATCGGGGTTTGATAAAACTGTTGACGTCATACTTTTAGTCTACGCTCCGGTAGGACTGCGGTTAACCCGTGTAATGGAGCGTGACGGCGCAACCGAAGCCGACATCATAAAACGAATGAATCGCCAGACGCCGGATGAATTAAAACGCAAACAGGCCGATTTTGTCATAATAAACGACGAAGTCCAACCTTTAATCCCCCAGATAGACCGGTTCCTTGCATTATTACCCCAAAAGTGACCGCTGCAACGCTAACAATATTTGTGAAGATGACGCAAATACGTTGTTATCTGTCCTTAATTTTACATTTGACGAGGACAGGATTGGATTCGCCGGAAAAAACGGGCGAATGACAGATGTTGTCAAGCGTACTGCTTTTGTGCGTATCTGCTTTTTCCTCTTTCTCCATTAATTCGATTAATTGAACGGGTTGCAGAAAAAAATACATGTAT
>JAITDQ010000005.1 GCA_031282485.1 Tannerella sp.
AACATGTCACACTGAAAGGATTATACCCCTGCGGCGAAGGCGCCGGCTACGCCGGAGGAATCGTTTCCGCAGCAATAGACGGCGAACTCTGCGCAGAGCAGGCCGCCCGCCTTTCGCGGCACTGAACAGCAGGTGCAATTCATATTAGCAGGCCTTTCCCGACAAAATCCAGACAATAACCGGTATGAATAAGGCTTATCTTTGCAAAAATCGAGCGTCATTCCAATAATAGAAGATACGCCGACACCACGCAGTCGTGACGGGATGGCCAGCCTGGTAACCAAAAAAACACCCGAATAACCCCATTTATGGGTTTATTTTCGGGTGTTGCATTTTTGAAATGATGATAATCAATGTTATTTGTGCGGCTGAAGGGACTCGAACCCCCACGCCGTGAAGCACCAGATCCTAAGTCTGACGTGGCTACCAATTACACCACAGCCGCTAAAATTCGGGGGCAAAGTTATGAAAATATTTTAGATATTTGCCTGCCGGAGCGTTTATTTTTGCGAAAATCTATTCGTTTATGTATTCGGCGCTTTTTACCGACGGCGTTGTGCCGGAAGTTTTCTCCTTGAGGTATTCTATGGCCTCTTCGATTATTGTATCTATGTTATTTAGCTGGTCGTTTTCTTTGATATCTATTTTGATGTCCGGGTCGATGCCGTATTCCGTGTATTCTTTGTTGGCATCGAGTATCGGCGACGAAGAGAATCTTACGCCCCAGCCGTTAGGTAATTCCGAATGGAACGGCAATCCGCAGCCGCCGCCTGTCCTGTCGCCGATAATCGTGACTTGTGAAAACAATTTCATCTTATTTACAAAATCATTGGTGGCGCTGTAACAGCGACGATTCGTGAGAACTACCACGGGACGAAGCCATTTTATCCGTTGCGACGGCTCAAGTTCTATCGGGTACGGTTCCGAGAAATCACTGTGGCCGGGTCCCTTCTTGTGCATTATATATCCGACCAGCAGTTTCTCCGCCGTAAACCGCGATGCGATACGTTCGGAATAGGCCAGCGAACCGCCCCCGTTATTACGGACATCAAAGATAAGCGCCTTACAGTCCTTGAAATGTAGAAACATCTCATCCAGGTTCGCTTCACCTATGGGATTGGAAAAACTTCCGTAATAGACGTATCCGATGCTGTCCCTTATGATAAGATAGTTCATTCCCCCGGCAAGTTTGCTGTCCATACCCAGATATTTTTTGTGGACGACCGCATTAAAATTATCCGGATAATTTTCGTACCATTCCCAAAAACGGGAAGTATTAAAAGTCGTCAAGAGGTTTGTATGCCCGTCTTCAAGTTCGGCAAGCATTTTACCCAGTACGCTGAACAGTTCATACTTGCTCATCGTATCCGTGACCAGAATATTATACTTGTTATGTACAGCGTTCCAGTCTATATTTTTATAGTCAAAGAAACAATAATTCTCGTCGATCAGTTTCCAGAGCGCTTCGAAATTGGCATGCGGATCGGACGTATATTCATCGCGTTCATAACACGACGGGATGAGAAGGAATACACTTAGCAGCGCGAATGTAAAAATAAATCGTTTCATCACGTTCCCTCCTCCGTTAATAATATGCACTGTGAAATAAATTACGCTTTCTCATTTCGCGTCCCCCGAAGGCGATAAATTCTTTCACAAATCCCAGCATCACATTATGAGAGATTATATACCTGTCAATATCATGAATCTCCGTAGAATAAAATGACCCGAAATAGCCCATGCGCAGCGTCATGCCGCCAACCGGAAAGTCGACCGTAAAATAATTGCGCATCGCGACCTTATTATGAAAGGAATTGAAATTAAATATCTCCGCCGTATTTCCCAGACTGAATATTTCGTAATATGACTGGCTGTATACCGGCGAGAAAAGGACTCCGGCAAAAGGCGTCTCGAACTGGTAACGAAGCGTGAGCGGATATTTCTTTATGTAAAACTCATAAATTGCGATAAGGGAAAGGTTCAAATCCACGTCGGCATGTACCGTCATCGGATTATTCCCGTTGCGGGTATTATAAACCATTCCGGTCATGCCGCGGACGTTACCGCCAACCAGTATTTTAAAATACGGGTCGGGGAGAAAGCGATAATGATAGCCCATGGAATAATTGACGAATGCGGACAGGAAATTGGCATTTTCCGCGCCGTTCATCGTCGACGATATGTCGACATTGACGATGTTCTGACGCGACACTTTGTAACCGGACAGCTTAGTCAGGCGCATACGTTCGTTCATAAAACGAAAACCGAGACCTCCGTATTTCTCCGGGGAAAGGTACGTGTCCTTCATCCTGTAACCCCCGACGCCGACCAGTGTCCCTTCATTTATGGAACGAAGATCCGTATAATCGATTTCATTTTCATTCTTCAGGTGAATTTCCCCGCCCTCCTGTTCGATTAAAAGTTCGCTTCTTTGAACCTTAGCCTTCTTCCTGTTTTTTTCGGGAGCCTCCGTTACCGTGACGGCTGTGCGCGACGTATCCGCCGCCGTTAACTCCTGTGCGATCAGGGTATCCGCAGGAGATGTCACGGTGTCCGTCATTGTTGCGGGTATGTCGGCTGCAGCAGGAATGCTGTCACAAGTTATTTCTTTCCTGTTTGATTTTTCTTTTGATAAGGCGATCAGCAGGGAATCCGCTTTTTCGGAAGTCATCCGGTACGATACAATCGAATCCTCCGACATCGTCTGTGCATTCAGGGAGAACATGTACATACACATTAAAAAAGCAACCGTATTCAACTTTCTCATATCATTTTTAATTAAAAAGATCCAATTGGGCATCGTCCTGTTCATTATCTTCGTTTTCTTCGCCGTCCGTTTCTTCCGGTCTTTCTTCGGGGAATCGTGCAGGCTCAAGTTCATTTATTCGGCTGACTTCGAATGTTGTGATACGCTTACCCCGGGCTTTAAAACTTTTAACGCTTATGAATGATTCCGCATCTATAACCAGCGGACTGCGAAATTCGTCATTTCCTCCGAATATCACTTCAAGGCGGGGATACGTTTGTTCGGACAGCAGATATAGCGTACTCAGTTCATTCTCTCCCAGCAGATTCTGATGCCTGCTTCCGGCCTCCAGCTGAAATCTTTTTATGTACGGAAACTTCTGATCCGCATCATAAAGTGCGGCAGTCCAGACTTTGTTGGCGTCGAAACGCTCTATCACGAGTATATTATCTTCGTAATGATTGCTCAAATCGTAGTTTGTCGTGTAAAATTCGCCGTTGCGGAGTATCACCAGGATTTGGTCGTCGTTATGAAATTCGCCCAGCGAATCGCCACGGCCGTCGTAGTTCAGGCGCAGGATGTCGCGGTCGAACCATATCTGGCGGCCGCCCAGGGTGGATGAGCCTTTTTGTTTAAGGCTTATTTTATGTATATCTGCTTTCGTCAGGATATTACCCATTGTATTACGGCCTTTAATCATGATTTCGCTGAAATCTTTTTCGAAAGTCATTATCTTCTGCCTGAGCTTGGGTTTGAGAACAACTTTTACGGTTTCGGCTTCCCCGTTCGGATTCACGCTGAAATACAGGATCGCCGAACCGGGAGAGCCTTGCGTCACATCGTATTCCTTGTCGCGGGTGATGCCCGTCACGGCAAAACGTTTTATGTAATTGTGTCCCGTAGCGCCGTCGCGATATATTGCGTTGTAAATCGTCCGGTTGTCGTTTCGCTTGAAAATATCCAGATGAAGGACATCCTTACCGACAAATATTTTGTCGCTCACCTTAATGATTTTATACGTCCCGTTTTTATAAAACAGGATTACGTCGTCTATATCGGAGCAGTTGCAAACGTATTCGTCGCGTTTCAGGGCGGTGCCGATAAATCCTTCTTCACGGTTGATATAGAGTTTCTCGTTTGCTTCAACCACTTTCGTGGCGACAATCGTATCGAAGCTGCGGAGTTCCGTATGCCGCGGGAAGGCTGCCCCGTATTTTTCTTTCAGCATGGTGAACCAGTCTATCGTATAATTGACAATATCGGCAAGGCGGGCGTTGATGTTTTCGATTTCGGCTTTTATCCGGGCGATGAGTTCGTCGTTGCTGTCGATATTGAATTTCAGGATACGTCCCATTTTTATTTCCATCAGCCGCATGATGTCGTCGCGGGTGACTTCGCGTATGAAACCCGGCTTGAACGGTTCCAGCCGTTTATCAATATGCACTACGGCGATTTCTATTGATTTCGCATTTTCAAATTCCGCGTCTTTGTAGATGCGTTCGACGATGAAGATTCGTTCCAGGGAGGCGTAAAACAGCTGTTCTTCCTGCTCGAACTTATGTATCTCCAGTTCTTTGCGCAGGAGATCCAGTGTCTGGTCGGTCGAATGGCGCAATATGTCGTTTACGGTCAGGAAGCGGGGCTTATTGTCTTCTATCACGCAGCAGTTCGGCGAAATGCTTATCTCGCAGTCCGTGAAGGCATAGAGCGCATCAATCGTTTTATCCGACGATACTCCCGGCGCCAGATGAATGAGTATTTCGGTTTCACGCGCCGTGTTGTCATCTATCTTTTTTATTTTTATTTTGCCCTTGTCGTTTGCCTTGAGGATGGAATCAATCAGCGACGAGGTATTACGCCCGTAAGGAATTTCGTTTATTACGAGGGTCTTGCCGTCAAATTTGCCGATTTTCGCACGAACCTTGACGACGCCTCCCCGTTCCCCGGCATTATACCGCGATACGTCGATGGAACCGCCTGTCTGGAAATCGGGATACAGGATAAACGGTTCGCCTCGAAGGTAGGCGATTGCCGCATCGAGAATCTCGTTAAAATTATGTGGGAGTATTTTTGACGAAAGCCCGACGGCTATCCCTTCGGCGCCCTGTGCGAGCAGCAACGGGAATTTCACGGGCAGGGAGACCGGTTCCTTATTACGTCCGTCATACGAAAGTTTCCATGTCGTGGTCTTCGGGTTAAAGACGACGTCTAACGCGAATTTGGACAGGCGGGCTTCGATGTAACGGGGTGCGGCAGCCCCGTCGCCCGTCAGGATATTACCCCAGTTCCCCTGGCAATCGATAAGCAGGTCTTTTTGTCCCAGCTGTACCAGGGCGTCGCCGATAGAAGCGTCGCCGTGAGGATGAAACTGCATGGTATGGCCGATGATATTGGCTACTTTATTATACCGTCCGTCGTCGAGAATCTTCATCGAATGGAGAATACGGCGCTGTACGGGCTTGAATCCGTCGTTAATATGCGGAACGGCGCGTTCGAGGATAACGTACGAAGCATAATCGAGAAACCAGCTTTGGTACATTCCTGAAAGCAGGTGTACACTGTCTCCCTTTCCCGACACTTTATATCCCGAATGAGCCGGTTCCATGGGGTCGTCATCCGTTATCACTTCGTCATCATCCGGCATGTCGCCGGCGTCGCCTTCTTCCGGGACGTCGTCTTCGTCTTCTTCCGGCATGTCGCCGGTGTCTTCCGGTATCACGACATCCTCTTCCGATACATTATCAACATCAGGCTCATGCCCTGTTTCCTCAAACTGCTTATCTTTATTATCCGACATAATTTAAACTCCGACTATGATTCATTCATGAAAAAAATCCGACAAATATAAGAATTTTATTGATAATGTAAAAACATGATTTTTCAACAGTC
>JAITDQ010000068.1 GCA_031282485.1 Tannerella sp.
ACTATCCGGATATCGGGCATGTGTATCAGTTGTCCGTATTTGGAAACGAGTTTTTTAGCTATATACCTCGTTATCGGCAAAAGTATTATGATAACTGCCGATAATATAATCTGTAAGAAATAACTTTCAATAACCATAAATATATATGACGTTCAAAATTACCTGCAAACATAGATGAAATTGTCCGGTTTTACAAGAAACGCCGAAAAATAAATCTCTTCTTTAAATTATTTTATTTACATTTGTGGCTCAATTATAACTGACACACATAGCAGATATGAAAACACGCATGTTCAAATTTTTATCCGGTTTGTCTTCGCTCTTAGTTACTTCTTTGATTTGGGGACAGCAGAATCCGCGACTTGTCATCCGCTCGGACGACATGGGATCATTCCATTCGGCCAATATGGCTTGTATTGATACTTACAGGAATGGTATCACAACTGCGATTGAGGTAATGGTCGTCACGCCTTGGTTTCCCGAAGCGGTGAAACTGCTTCGGGAGAATCCCGGTGTTGACGCCGGGATACACCTGACGATCACCAGCGAATGGGAAAATATGAAATGGCGCCCGCTGACGCAATGTCCCAGCCTGACGGACGGAAATGGGTACTTTTATCCGATGATATTTCCGAATCCGGCTTATCCCGGACAGTCCGTTACGGCAAATAAATGGAACCTGAAAGAAATAGAACAGGAATTCAGGGCGCAAATAGAACTGGGACTTAAAAACATACCGCAGGCCAGCCATTTCACCGGACACATGGGGTCGCTTCGTTTCGATACGGAGGTTTCCGATATGGTTCACCGGTTATCCGAAGAGTACGGGCTGTCGTTTGTCGAAAGCGATGAATTGCAGGAAAAATACAATGCCGTTCCGGTTACTTATGAGGGTTCCAACAAAACCGCACAGGATAAGATTACCGGTTTTATACGCATGCTGGACAAACTTGAAGCGGGTAAGAATTATATCTTCGTCGATCACCCGGCTTTCAACGGTGATGAAATGGAAACCGTCGGCCATATCGGATATGACTGGGTTGCGGAAGACAGGCAGGGCGTAACCGGCCTTTTGAAGAGCGACGAAGTGAAACGGGCAATCCGGGAAAAAGGCGTCGAACTGATCAATTACAGCGAACTGACAAAATCGTTGCCCCGCACTCAAAGTCCGGCAAAGGAAGGGATAAACGCGAAAGGGATTGCAAATTACCTCGATGCGGTGAAGAAAACAGGACAAGACTTGCACAGCCTGATGATCGTCCGCCACGGCAAAGTCGTGTTTGAGCAATGGTTCGGCGATAATGCCGCCGGCAAGCTGCACGTCCTGAACTCGGTCAGCAAGACCTACACCGCCATGGCCACAGGTTTTGCCGTAGCTGAAAACAGGATAAAGGTGACGGATAAGGTAATTTCATTTTTCCCCGGTAAACTGCCGGAAAAGATCGACCCGTACCTGTCGGAACTGGAAATACGTCACCTCCTCACCATGTCGGTGGGGCATGACGCAACGGAACTCAACAAGGTGCGACGGACGGAAGGCGTCGACTGGGTCGAAGCGTTCCTTGCCGCCCCCATGCTGCAAAAGCCGGGAAGTGAATTTGAATATAACAGCCTTGCCACATACATGCTTTCGGCCATTATCCAGGAGGTAACCGGAATGAAACTGCTCGATTACCTGTATCCCCGGTTATTCCGTCCGCTGGGAATCACCGGCGTAACCTGGGAAGAGAGTCCTCAGGGCATCAACGCCGGAGGCTGGGGACTGTATGTCAAAACGGAAGATATGGCAAAACTCGGCCAACTCATCCTGCAAAAAGGAATGTGGAACGACAAACAGCTGATTCCCGAATTCTGGATCCGGGAGATGACGACTTCACATATAGCGTCCCTGCCGGCCGGCGTTAAGCGTGCCGACCTGAAAATAAAACCGGAAGACAGTGACTGGCTGCAAGGTTACGGCTACCAGATGTGGCGCTGCCGTCACAACGCGGTACGCGCCGACGGAGCTGCCGGGCAGTACATCATCATCCTGCCCGAAAAAGACGCCGTCATAGCCGTGACGGCCAACATCCCGGATATGCAGGCCGAAATCAACCTGATATGGAAGTACCTGCTTCCGGCGATAAAATAACCGCTATCCCATCCCCGAACAGGCGATGAACAGCAACAACCTGATCGTGCAGAATCCGGGATATGAGTAATGCGCTCTCGCTTTGCACGAAGCGTGTGAATATTTTGTTTTGTCTTGAAAACCGTAAGGTGTGAGACCGTACGGTTTTTTCAGCGCTGTTTTTACGGTCGGGAACGTTGCGCGCGGTTTGGATTTTATGTTTTTTTCTTTGTTGTTTTCCTCCATTTACAATAGAAATCCGTAATTTTGCCGTGCAATAATAACAAATTAAATCGTACAACAATTATGTTTTCGGGAATTATAGAAGAAATGGCCGTTATAAAGGCGATAGAGCATGACGGGGGAAATGTGCATTTCACCTTGGGGTGCTCGTTTGTGAATGAATTGAAAATCGACCAGAGTGTTGCGCACAACGGCGTTTGTCTTACCGTAGTGGGCAAGACGGCCGGCGCCTATACGGTCACAGCGATTAAAGAAACACAGGAACGCTCCAACCTGGGTCTGCTTGACGTCGGGGATATGGTCAATCTGGAACGCAGCATGCTTATGAACGGACGCCTTGACGGACATATCGTGCAGGGACATGTGGATCAGACGGCAACGTGTACGGATATACGCGATGCCGGCGGAAGCCGGTATTTTTCATTCGCTTACGAAGCCGACAAAACAATGGCGCAGCAGGGATATATGACGGTAGAAAAAGGTTCCGTTTGCGTAAATGGGGTAAGCCTCACCGTATGCAATTCGCAGGAGAACAGCTTTGATGTGGCAATCATCCCCTATACGATCGAACATACAAACTTTTGCCGGATAAAGAAAGGTTCGGTCGTCAACCTGGAATTTGACATCGTCGGGAAATATATCAGCAAACTCATAACTTACAGGTAGTTCAATAGAATAAAAAGCGGAGAGTGGAAAATCCATTAATCATTAACCACCATTCCGTTTCCACCTCCCGGATTTATAATAAATGCATGTAGCGATGAATCCGGCGGTTATGCTTATTGTTATGGCAAACCATATTCCTCTGTATCCCATATATCCGCTCAGGAAGCCGGCCAGCGGGATACGTATGAACCAGAAAAGGACAATTCCCGTGATCATGGCAAACAGCGTATCCCCGGCGCCACGCATCGCGCCGTTCATAATATTGAGGGCGCCATGCAGGAAGAATACGGCGCCGACGATCAACAAATAGTCGTAACCGATAGAAACGACCACTTCATCGAATGAAAATACCTCCATTATTTCACGCCCGAAAAGGCAGATAATAACATAAATCCCACCCGAAAACAATGCATTTATAAGCATCGCAAAACGTACCCCCTGACGAATCCGCGACATGTGACCGGCGCCCATATTCTGCCCGCAGAAGGCGGCCATTGCGCTCGACAGGGCGAGTATGAACTGCGTAATCAGCGTATCAATCTTACCGGCCGCCCCGTAGGCCGTCAGCGTATCCGTTCCGAACACATTTACGACGCCAAGCAGGGCAAGCAGACCGATCGACAGGGAACATTGCTGTATACTCGTCGGGAGACCGATCTTCATCCCGCGCAAAAACAGCGAACGGTCAAATTTCATATCCTCCCTCTTCATCGAAAGCCATGCGTAGCTCCTGCGTACGAAAATAACGGACATAAACACGCCCGCACCCTGCGCTAAAACGGTCGCAAACGCAACGCCTTCCATATCCCATTTGAAATACAGGATGAACAGGACATCAAAAATAACATTCAGTACGGCCGTTATGAGAACCAGTATCATCGGACGTTTCGAATCGCCCATACCGCGCATGATGGAAAGGAAACTGTTGAACGTGACGAAAAAAGGCGTTCCGCACATATAAACCCGGAAATAACGCAGCGCTTCGGGAACGACGTCTTCGGGAACTTTCGTCAACCGGAAAAAAGATTCCGCAAAAACAACGCCGGCAACCGACAGCAGGATACCGGAGATAAACGTGAAAATCAAAAACGAAGAAAAAGCAAGCTGAACCCTGCCGTACTGCCCGGAACCGAAAAACTGCGATATGACAACCGTAATACCGCTGCCCACGCCGATAATAAACGAAATAATGAAATAATAGATAAAAAACGAAGCCGAAACCGCCGCAAGCGCCTCTTTCCCCAAAAACCGCCCGACGATAATGCTGTCCACAATCTGGTACGTCTGCTGAAGAAGATTTCCGATCAGCAACGGAAAAACAAAAGCCAAAATCACCTTCCATACTTTCCCATACGTCAAATCACCTTTGAGCTTTCGATTTTCCATTATATGTCTTTCAGCAATATATTATCATTCGGCGCATGCATATCCTCGCGCGTTTTGAGCAAAGCCTGCCATTCGTGCCGGAACTTGTGGGATATATCGATCTTGAAATTCTCAGACCCGTATTCATCTATCCTGCGAAACAAAAAACCGACGCTTATCCTGTTTATATCCAGCGCCGGCTGATAGTGTACCACACGCACATCGTCTTCCGAACAGATTTCCGTGATGACATTCAGTTCCGTCAGCATATAAAGAATCTCGGTCGTAAGGCGTATCGGGATACGGTTCGCATCGGACAGTTCATCGGCGGTACAGGGCGGTTCTCCCCGTTCAAACCGTTTGATAATCAGCGAAGCAATCAGCATCAGTAAAAAGTCCTTATACCTGCGGCTTATGTTTTTACTGTCACGTTCAAAGCCGAACTTCTTGACATTCTGCGACGCATAAGCTATCTCCGCACCGAAAAGACACAATATCCACGAAACCTGCAACCACAAAAACAATAACGGCAAAGCGGCAAAACTCCCGTATATGGCATTATACTTGCTCACCCAGATTTGCCCGCTGATATATACAAACTGAAAAACCTGAAAGGCGCAACCCACGATAAAACCCGCTGCCAAAGCATTCAGGAAACGGACTTTGGTATTCGGCACCAGTATATATAACGCCGTAAAAAACAGTATCGTAAAAAAATATGGCGCAAGATTCAGGAAAAAATCCGTCACAGGCGTCAAAAACAGATATTCGCTGAGGAACGATTCTCGCAGTGTCGAGCTGAACAAAGACAACCCGCTGGAAATCGTCAGCATGGTCGGAAGGACAATAAGAAAAGCCAGATAATCGGTGATTTTCCTGTTCCACGAACGACTTTTTTTCACCTGCCATATATCGTTGAAGGAGCTTTCTATCGAAGAAATAAGACTTATCACCGTATATAAAAGAAGAATCAGTCCAATCCCGATAAATATGCCTCCCTGCGCCATACTCAGATAGTTACTCGCAAAATCAAAGGCTTTACCCAATTCTATTCTGTGACCGGGAAAGTAGGAATACAGGCTTTCACGTACGTTTTCACGCATGCCGAATCCGCCGGCTATTCCCACAATAACGGCCAGCATGGGCACGATCGCAAGAAGCGTGCTGTACGTAAGCGCCGAAGCCCTTGTCTGAAGATCTTCCCTTTTGAATCCGCGTACGGCAAGAATGATCGTTTTAACAAGATAGATATAAGCGCGTTTAAGACCGCTCACTTCATTTTCCGTTATACGCCATATATCGTACGTAATGAAGCGTATCGTCTTCGTGAGCAGATCGCTTGTACGGGTGACAGCGTTTTTCTTCTTTTCTTTGTTATCTTTATCAGCCATATATTTAAAATACGCCCCGGTCAGGGTATATGAACATTCCAAAAAAAAAAGCAGCAGGCCTGTAAGCCGGGTTCTGTACATCCTGTTATTTATTACGCGGATGCGCCTGTCATTTATCTTGATTTGCCGTCGCCGGCAAATTCCGTGCAGTCTACCCCCCGACATCGGGCGAGCCGCCCTACTGCGTCGGTATACATGACCTTACAACCCATTAGACGTACCGTCCCCCTGCATTACGGCAGGAGCGGTAAGCTCTTACCTCACCTTTTCACCCTTACCGTGCCTGCGCACGGCGGTTATTTTCTGTTACGTTGCTCTACCCTCGCGGATAGCTTCCCGTTAGGAAGAATGGCGCCCTGTGTTGCCCGGACTTTCCTCTCATTCACACCGGATGAGCGACAGGCCGGCCTGCTGCCGAACGGCAAAGATAGTGCAAGTTGAGCGCAATACAAAATAAAACGATGCTTTTGTTTGGCCGCAACGCCGCCTGTCCTCCGCCTTTTGACAGGCCGGTTGTGAAACTGACAAATTGTCTGTCCGAAATGTTAAAATGAACTGAACAGGCTTCCCGTATAGTTAAGCTGGGTTAATACACGCCATACCGGGTTAAAAGTGTTAAAAAACGGAGTATGACAGGAAATAATTGCATTTTTTTTGAGTTTAATTGGCGAAAGATGAATGTTAAATTTAAGAATTTATTTAAATAACAAGAGTTATGGAAAAGTTTAGGAAAAATCTATGGAACGCTGTATTAATCATATTAATCAGCGGAGGAGTGGCTGCAGGAGTAACGGCTTACGTCATGAAAAACGTAAATGCCGGCGGGAATATGAATTACGAAGATACGGGTTCTACATTCGGGCAGCCTGTTCATTTAACAGCGTATAACAGCGTTGCGGCAGAAAATACCGATTTCACGTATGCTGCCGAGAAAACCGTACATGCGGTTGTACATATAAAAGTAATGTCGACTGTTTCCGTCGAAAGGCAATATATGGATCCGTTCGAATTTTTCTTTGGATTCGGAGAGAACAGACCTCCGAGGCAACAGTTGCGCAAGGGATCCGGTTCGGGGGTTATCATTTCCACCGACGGTTATATCATTACGAATAATCACGTAATAGACGGTGCGGACAGCATCAGCGTCACACTTAACGACAAACGGTCATTCAAAGGCAAAGTGATAGGCTCCGACCCCATCACGGATATCGCCTTAATAAAGATTGAGGCGGATGACTTGCAGCCTGTCACATTCGGCGATTCCGAACAACTGAAAATTGGAGAATGGGTATTGGCCGTCGGTAATCCGTTTGACCTGACGTCGACCGTAACGGCCGGAATCGTAAGCGCCAAGGGACGTTCTATCATGACGGGAGAAAGCGACAAGGACAAAATCATGTCATTTATTCAGACCGATGCGGCCGTTAACCGTGGAAACAGTGGCGGAGCGCTGGTCAACACCAAAGGCGAACTGGTAGGTATTAACACGGCTATCTACTCGCAGACGGGTGATTTTGCCGGATACGCATTTGCCGTACCGATAAGCATCGCCGGCAAAGTCGTCAGCGATATAAAGAAATACGGATCCGTTCAACGCGCCATGCTGGGCGTTTCCATTGCCGAACCCGAATTTATTAAACAAAACAGGGACACGAAAATAAAGGAACTGAAAGGCGCCTACGTGGGCGATTTCGCAATGCGCAGTTCGGCAAAAGAAGCCGGGATAGAAATCGGCGACGTCATCACGGCCGTTAACGGCAACCGGGTTACGTCCGTGAACAGTCTGCAGGAGCAGGTTATGAAATACCAGCCGGGGGACAAGGTGAAAGTCAAGGTCGACCGCTATGGAACGGAAAAAGAATTTACCGTAGAACTGAAAAATGCTCAGGGCAATACGGAAATTGTGAAAGGCGGCGACAGCGCCGAAATTCTCGGAGCCGCATTCAAAGCCCTTAGCGAAAAAGATAAACGTGAATACGGGATAAATTACGGAATTGAAGTAAATGATATTTCAAAAGGTAAAATCAAAGACTGCGGAATCCGTAAAGGTTTTATTATAATGATTGTTAACGATCAGAGGATACAGACACCCGAAGATTTCTACAGCATAGTGGATAAAATACTTAAAGGAGGTACTGACGAAAAAGGTCTTCTCATAAAGGGATTCTATCCTAATTCAGGGGCTACGAGACATTATGCGATTGATTTGATCGACTAATGACTTTTAATTTAACTTAAAAAACAGGGGATGCAAATATCTTTTTCCGGAAAATATATTATATTTGCATCCCATTTTAAATAAAGGCGAATCTGATGAGACAGTTAAAAATAACAAAATCAATAACTAATCGTGAAAGTGCTTCTTTGGATAAGTACCTTCAGGAAATAGGCCGCGAGGACTTAATAACGGTAGAAGAAGAGGTTGAATTAGCACAGGCCATAAAGAAAGGCGACCGCAGGGCATTGGAAAAGCTGACCAGGGCAAATCTTCGATTCGTCGTATCGGTAGCAAAACAATATCAGAATCAGGGACTGAGTCTGCCCGACCTGATTAACGAAGGTAATCTGGGGCTGATAAAAGCGGCGGAAAAATTCGACGAAACGAGGGGTTTCAAATTCATCTCCTATGCTGTTTGGTGGATTCGTCAGTCCATACTTCAAGCTTTGGCCGAACAGTCGCGTATTGTTCGCCTGCCGCTGAATCAGGTGGGTTCATTGAACAAGATAAGCAAGGCCTTTTCGCGGTTCGAACAGGAAAACGAACGCAAACCTTCGCCCGAAGAGCTGGCGGCGGAACTGGATATTCCGGTAGATAAAATCTCCGACACGCTGAAAGTTTCAGGCCGTCATATCTCCGTTGACGCTCCTTTCGTGGAAGGAGAAGATAACAGCC
>JAITDQ010000074.1 GCA_031282485.1 Tannerella sp.
TTTCGTTTCACGGAAGGGCCGGCCGTCGATAAGGACGGAAACGTATATTTTACGGATCAACCGAACGACCGGATTCTGAAATGGTCGGTTAAAGCTGAAAAGTTATCTGTTTTCAGCGAAAATACCGGACGCGCAAACGGACTTTATTTTGACGGGAAAGGCCGGTTGCTTTCGTGTTCGGATCAGGAAAATGAGATATGGGCGTTTGACATGAAAGGTAATCATCGTGTACTGCTCACCGATTTTGAAGGCAAAAAGTTGAACGGCCCGAACGATTTGTGGGTGCATCCGAACGGAAGCATCTATTTCACCGACCCGTTGTATAAACGCGATTACTGGACACGCAATCCCGAAAGACAGCAGGACGGCGAACATGTCTATTATCTCTCGCCCGACCGCAAAAAATTAATCCGGGTAGCGACCGATTTGGAAAAACCGAATGGAATTATCGGAAGTCCGGACGGCAAACTCCTTTACGTGGCCGATATAAAAGCAGGAAAAACGTATGTTTACGAGATACGGCCGGACGGCGCTTTGGCAAATAAAAAACTTTTCGCATCAATGGGTTCCGACGGCATGACAATGGACAGTAACGGGAATATTTACCTTACGGGAAAAGGCGTAACGGTTTTTAACCCGAAAGGAGAACAAATCGCACACATTCCCGTAGAAGCAGGCTGGACAGCGAACGTGTGTTTCGGTGGGAAAGACATGAAAACGCTGTTCATTACAGCCTCCGAACGTTTCTACGGGCTGAAAATGAATGTGGCCGGAGTACGTTAAATCAAATGATATTAAATATACATATACTATGAAACAGATGAATCGACGCAAATTTATTAAGACGGGAGCTATCGGCCTTGCGGGAATATCCGCATTGCAGTCCGGTATGGCAAATATAAACCTGACGCTTCCGTTCGACGCGACTGTTGACAGGGTGAATCTTGGAAACAGCGGATTGAAGGTATCCCGTATAGCTATGGGAACAGGTACGCACGGGTACAATAAATCATCCGACCAGACACGTTCGGGAACGGAGAATTTTGTCCGGCTTGCTCATCATGCATACGAACGCGGTATCAGGTTTTATGATATGGCCGACGGATACGGCTCCATGCCGTTTGTCGGCGAGGCTATCAAAACGCTGCCCCGCGAAAATATCACATTACTGACCAAAATGTGGACGCAGGATGACGGATCGGACAAAGTGGAATCGGTTTCCGATAATATCAACCGCTACCTGAAAGAACTGGGGACGAATTATATTGACATACTTCTTATGCATTGCATGACAAACGGCAACTGGAGCAAAACACGTACACACTACATGGACGGTTTTTCCAAAGCCAAACAGGACGGTATTGTCAAAGCCGTCGGCGTTTCGTGCCACAACATTGATGCATTAAGGGAAGCGGCCGTCAATCCGTGGGTAGATGTCATCATGGCGCGGATCAACCCTTTCGGAACCAATATGGACGGAACACCGGACGAAATCAAAACGATTCTTGCTACGGCTAAAAAAAACGGGAAAGGCGTTGTAGGAATGAAAATCTTCGGCGAAGGTAAACACGTTACCGATGACGAGCGGGAGAAATCCATCCGTTTCGCCCTTACGGAAGGGAACGTCCATTGCATGACACTCGGACTGATGTCGACAGCTCAAATGGATGACGCTATCGAACGTGCAATGAGGGTTGTCAGGGGATAGAACCCTGCGTACCCCAGCCACGGAGCAAATCATGATTCGGCGCAGCCATGGCGTTGATTTCCGCTTTACGACGGTAAATGAATCATGATTCGGAGCGGCTCTGTTCCTGCAAATTATTCCGCCAGTAATGCATCTCCGGTACAGGCGCTTTAAAACCTGCGTTTTTATATAAACGCCGGGCAATTGGGTTGTCCGCCCTCACTTCGAGCGTAATGCGACTGCACCGGCGTCCGCGGGCTATATTTATAACTGCTTCCAGCAGCTTTTTTCCGGCGCCTTTTCCCCGGTATTCTTTCAAAACGATTACGTCGTGGATGTTTATCATCGGACTGACCGTGAAAGTTGAATAATTTTCGAACGCAACCAGCATGCCGCAGCGGATGTCCCCGATGCAGGCCAGCAGGACGATTGATTTCGGATGTTGGGCGAGCGCCTCTGCCAGACGCGACTGCTGTTGTCGGGAGAGCGGTTCGCCGCCACCCATTGCGTCTTCGATATAAGCGTTTATCAGCATGCCGATGGCATTCAAGTCGTCCGTATTGGAATAAACGCAGTGGCGGACAGTAAGATCAGGATTTTTCATTTGAGAGTTGTTTATAGTTATGGGGTTCCAGGTCATATTTGTTGATTCGCAGTCCCATTATGCGCTCGGTTATACCCAGCTGGACGGCGGCTTTTGCGATGTTACCTTTTGTCAGTATCAGGGCGTCGACAATCATCTGCCTCTCGACTTTGTCCAGAACATTGCTCAACGTGCCTTTATCGATCGTATCGGACGAAAAACCGGTTTGCAGCGTCGGCGGAAGGTTGTAGGAGTGAATCACGTTGTCGGTCGTGAGTATGCTCGCCCGCTCGATGACGTTTTCCAGTTCGCGGATATTGCCCGGCCAGGAGTAGACCATCAGCATGTCCAGCGCACCGCCGGTTATCCGCTTTATTTTCGTCCCGTTCCGTTTGTTCAGCTTGTCAATGAAATGGTCTATCAGTATCGGGATATCCGCCCGCCTTTCGCGCAGGGCAGGCACATATATCGGAAAAACGTTAATCCGGTAATAAAAATCATCGCGAAAGGAGCCGTCCCGGATCATGTTTTCCAAGTTACGGTTCGTTGCCGTGATGATGCGGACATTGATATTGATCGTTTTGTTACCGCCGACGCGTTCAATCTGCCGCTGTTGAATCACCCGAAGAAGTTTCACCTGCATGGAGAGCGGTATATCGCCGATTTCGTCGAGGAAGATCGTTCCGCCGTCGGCCATTTCGAAGCGTCCGGTATGCTGGGCGTTGGCGCCCGTAAAAGCTCCTTTTTCATGTCCGAAAAGTTCGCTTTCAATCAGGTTTTCCGGCAATGCGGAACAGTTCACTTTCACGAAAGGTTTGCCGGCACGGAGACTGGCATTGTGTATGGCTTCGGCGATAAGTTCCTTGCCGACGCCGCTCTCGCCGCGAATCATGACCGTGGTGTTGGTCGATGAAACGCGTTCTATCAGGTTATAGAGGTCGCGCATCAGCGAAGAATTGCCGACGATATTCACGGGTTTGAACAGTTCGCCGCCTTTCAGACGCTTGTTTTCCTTGCGCAATTCGTCAAGTTCCTCGATTTGTTTCCGGCGGATGGATACATTCCGCCCGATAAGCATGCCGACGATGTTGAGGTATTTAATCTCTGCCGAGAAATCGGTGATACCGGCATGTTCTTTATGTATACTCAGCGTCCCGGTTATTTCATTTTTAATGATGATGGGGACGCAGAGAAAAGCTACCGGTTTATTACTTTGAAAGGTAATGCCTGTCCGGTTCAGGAATTTATCGCTCCGGGCTATATCGGGGATGACAACCGGTTGTTCCGTACTGACAACTTCGCCGACGACGCCTTCGCCAATCCTGTATATTCCCTTTTTCTTCTCTTCGTCCGTTAATCCAAATGCCGAATTAATCATAATCCGGTCACAATTGCGGTCTACAATCGTGATGATGCTGTATTGGGCGTTCAAATATTCGCACAGTTCTTCCAATACCAGCTCCAGGTCTTTGTATATATTCTCACTGTGACCGATTACATTACTGATATTCACCAGAAAATTCAAATCATTATCGGCATAACAAATCCGTTTGTACTTTTCGCAAAACATAACCTTCTACCTATTAAATTAACGATGCAAAAATAGCAATTTTAGCAATATTTTGATATAAATATTTAGTTAAATATAACATTGT
>JAITDQ010000083.1 GCA_031282485.1 Tannerella sp.
TGGCCTAAACCGGCAGGAAGAATATGGGCGCAGGTTGTTCCGTTGCCTGAAGGTTATCCTCACCGGTATGTTCTACTTACGATGGACAGACCAAATTTCCCCGGCATAAAAGGTCCGACTTGGAGTTATGGCGCAATGTATTTTTACGGTGCAAATCCGAAAGATGATATTGAATAGTTACAAAATGTTGTACTTTTGCATTGTGAAAATCATTGTCAATGCATAAAAAGAAGAAATATATGATACGGTTTGAATGTGATTATGCCGAGGGCGCACATCCGCAAGTATTGAAGCGCCTGACGGAAACCAATATGGAGCAAACGAAAGGATATGGCGAAGATGAATATTGCGAAAACGCACGCCGTCTTATCCGCAGCCTGTGCCGCAATGATTCGGCGGACGTTCACTTCCTGACAGGCGGAACGCAGACGAACACAACGGTCATCGCATCCGTTCTGCGTCCGCATCAGGGTGTGATATCCGCAACGACGGGACACATCAATGTGCATGAAACGGGAGCCATTGAAGCTACCGGCCACAAAGTGCTGGCGCTGCATGCCGCCGACGGCAAAATTACCGCAGTACAGGTGGAACGCATCGTCTCGGAACACCGGAATGACGCCAATCACGAACATACGGTGCAGCCCGGCATGGTTTACATTTCAAACCCGACGGAGGGCGGTACGGTTTACACAAAACAGGAATTGCAGGCGCTGAGTGATACGTGCCGCAAAAACGGACTGCCTCTTTTCATGGACGGGGCGCGTCTCGGATATGGTCTGGCAGCTGAAAACAACGACCTTACGATGCCTGATATCGCAGGGATGTGTGATATTTTTTACATCGGAGGCACCAAAGTGGGCGCGTTATTCGGCGAAGCGGTCGTAATAACAGACGAAAACCTGAAAAAAGATTTCCGTTACCTCATCAAGCAACGGGGCGGCATGCTGGCAAAAGGCCGTTTACTCGGGCTGCAATTCGAAGCGCTGTTTAAGGACGGATTATATTTCGAAATATCCCGCCATGCCGTACGGATGGCCATGATGATACGTGATACATTCGCGTCGAAGGGCATTAAATTCCTGTGCGAATCGCCGACAAACCAGCAATTCCCAATACTTACAAAAGAACAAATCCGCCTCCTGTCACAAAAATACGCGTTCGAAGTATGGACAAACATCAACGACCGTCAATCCGCCGTCAGATTCTGCACAAGCTGGGCGACAAAAAAAGAAGACGTACTGGCTTTGATGGAAGAGATTCTATTCGTGGTTAATGGTTAATGATGATTCTCCGACACATTTCTTCCAGCAGCGACACGGTTCCGTCAATACCGAAAACGGACGAATTGATGCAGGCATGATAGCTTGACGCTTCGCCCCAGGTCTTGTTCGAATAATAGTTGTAGAATGTGGCGCGGCGTTTGTCTCCCCGCGCCATTAAATCGCGCGCTTTTTCAGCCGATATGCATTTCATGCCCCTGTCGCCGCCATAGCTGATGATACGCCTTATCCGGTCTTCCTCATTCGCACAAATGAAAACGCTGAAACAGTCTTTGCGGTCACGCAATATGTAATCCGCACAGCGACCGATAAAAACACACGGCTGTTTATCGGCAAGATCCCGGATCACATCGCTCTGAATCAGGAAAAGCATCTCATTCGAAAGTCCCCCGCAAGCGATCCCTCCCTCGCTGAGAAACGGGACACGCATACCTAAAATACCCGTAGAAAAACCCGTCCGCGCCCGCTCGTCCGCTTCTTCAAAAAGCTTCCTGTTCAGCCCGCTCTCTTTGGCCGTAATTTCTATCAGTTCCCTGTCGTAATAAGCAATGCCCATAGCCTCCGACAGTTTCCTGCCGATATCGCGGCCACCGCTCCCCAATTGCCTTCCAATCGTAATAATCATATCTGTTCGGTTTTAAATTTCTTTATCTGATGAATAATCATAACCGTTGAAACGATACAGGCGGCGATGTCCGATACCGGCAAACTCACCCATACGCCCGTCAACCCGAAAATTTCGGGAAGAACAAGCAGGCAGGGAATAAGCACCAGCACCTGCCTGATCAGCGACAGAAAAATGGCCTTGCCCGCCATGCCGATACTCTGGAAAAGGTTTGCGATCACGATCTGCGCCCCGACCAGCGGGAAAACCATGACCGTAATACGTAAACCGTAGACGGACAGCGCAACCAGTTCTTCGTCCGAAGTGAAGATACGCGTTACCGGTTCGGGAATCAGTTCGCCGATCAGGAATGCGACCGTCGTAACGATCGAGGCATGGAAAACGGTAAGTTTCAGCACTTCCAATACCCGCGACATCTTCCGCGCTCCATAATTATATCCCGCGACAGGCTGCATCCCCTGATTCAGCCCCATCACGATCATTACGCATATAAACACAAGCCTGTTCACAATCCCGAACGCCCCGATTGCCAAATCGCCGCTATGCCTCTTCATCGCGTTATTTATGAGAATGACGATAAAGCACGACGCGACGTTCATCAGAAACGGCGACAGACCGATCGCCAGCATATCCCGGATAAGGCGGAAATCGGGACTGAAAATCCCCCTGTGAAAATGTAACAGCTCGTTCTTATTCCCGAAAATCCGCACCTGCCATGCAAGAGCAACCATCTGCGACAGTACCGTAGCAATCGCAGCGCCCTTGATACCCCACCCGAAAGCAAAAATAAAAACCGGGTCCAGTACGGTATTCAGGACTACCGTCGTAATCGTAAGCATCATCGCTTTCCGGGGATGCCCGGACGAGCGCAATACGTTATTCAGTCCGAAATAAAGATGCGTTATCACATTCCCGTACAGTATGATTTCCATATACTCGCGGGCATAGGATACCGTATACTCGCTTGCACCGAAAAAATACAGTATGGAATTGAGAAACACGAGCGACACGGCCGTAAATAAAACACCGATAACGATATTCAGTACAAAAACATTGCCTAACACCTTTTTTGCGGAACCGTAATCTTTCTGTCCCAACTTGACGGAAATAAGCGTACTTGCACCGATACCCACCAGTGTGCCGAATGCCGCCGCAATGTTCATAAACGGGAACGTAACGGCCAGCCCGGAAATGGCCAGTGCGCCGACTCCCTGCCCGATAAAGATACTGTCTACCATGTTGTAGAGCGAAGCTGCCGTCATTGCAATAATAGCCGGTACGGCATATTGCCTCAGCAGCTTGCTTATCTTTTCGGTACCAAGTTCCGTAGGAATAAACTGATTGGACATATCCGGCTATTTCAAAGCATCCAGCTGTTTTTGTGCGGCATCTTTAAGCCTGTTTTCTTTCTCTTTTGCATTGTCGACGGTAAGCTTATAATATTTTTTTGCATTTTCCTTATCGCCTTTTTCCTGATAAACGTATGCAATATTATAGTTAAGAACCGAATCGCCGGGCTTAATTTTATCTGCCTTCAAAAGCGCTTCGAGCGATTTGTCGAAATTTTTCCGTTTAATATTTACGGTAGAGATATTCATCAGGCTTTGCGTATGGTTCGGGTAGTGTTTAAGCATTTCCTCCGAAACCGTTATGACCCGGTCGTCGAGCGCCGCATCATCCTTTGCAAACATCATCCCCAGGAAATCCTGGACAGCTCCGTATAACATTTCATCCGGCCTGTCCACCAGCCTGAAGTCTTCTCCTTTCCAGTTATTATCAGATTTCTTCGAATGCTGTATCAGACTGATAATATTTTCCGTAAACGCATCATAATCCTTCAGTTTCTCCAGCATGTAAATTTTCGCGAGACGCATGTCCAGCCGTGTAGGAAAGCGTTCTATCCCTTCGGAGATAAAATCAAGCGCCTTTTGCACATACACCTTATCATAGCGGGTCGAATCCTTTTCCCTGCTTTTAAGCGTATAGAAGTTAAAATAGGAAACATACAGTTCCGCATCATTCGCATCCGCCATGTCCCAGTCCCGGAGTATTTTTTCGGCTTTTGTCATGTCTTTTTCATCCAGCGCCTTCCTGAAAACACCTTTATACGACTGCCCGCAAACATTATAAGAACCGGACAAAAGGGCAATAACCAAAACAATAAGACTTTTCTTCATATATAAATAATTTATATTCATAGATTAAACATCATTTTCCCGTCATTGTACGGCGGCAAATATACAGAATATTCGGGAGAAACCCCCCGGATCGCCTGTTTTTTTTAATATGTCGGTTATAGTTGTTTGTTTTTGCTGTTTGTCGTTTCGGTCGTTTCAGTCGTTTCAGTCGTTTCGACAGGCTCAACGACCGGTCCGTTGGCTGAGTTGCCTTCGGTGGCTGAGCTGCTTCCGTTGGTTAAGCTGCCTCCGGTGGCTGAGCCTGTCGAAGCCACGTTTCTTGGATACTGCATGTAATTCTTCGCAAGGTCAGTGAGCTTGTCGAACTGACCATTTATCAAAGCTTCCTTTTTCTTTCTACTCCATCCCTGCACTTGTTTTTCACGATAAAAAGCATCATCTATTCGTTGAAATTCTTCAAAATAAACCAATTCAACAGGTAAATGTTTTCTTGTAAAATTTGCACCTTCCCCACATTGGTGTTGTGCCAATCTGAGTTTTAAATCGTTAGTGCTTCCCGTATAATAACTTCCGTCACCACATTTTAGTATGTACATATAGCCTGTCATTTTATTGAATATTAAGTCGTGGCTTCGACAAGCTCAGCCACC
>JAITDQ010000086.1 GCA_031282485.1 Tannerella sp.
TATCTTTGCCGCGTTTTTGAATAAATATTCAAATTATGAATGTAAAAAAACAGCGTTTATCGGTAATTGAAAATATCATACGGACGGAAGTCATACGGAGCCAGGACGGCTTGCAGAAATCACTGCAGGACAAAGGCTTCGACGTGACGCAGGCGACGCTTTCGCGCGACGTCAAGCAACTGAAAATCGTCAAGGTGCACGACCGCGAAGACCGCTACGTGTACATGCTCCCCGACATGGCGGCACGCGAACAGCTCCGGCCGGCCACACGGACAGGAACACCGTCGGTCGAATTTTCCGGTAACCTTGCCGTCGTAAAAACCCGCCCGGGTTATGCAATGGGCATCGCTTCGGAAATTGACGAACATGCACCGGAAGAAATTCTCGGCACAATAGCAGGCGACGACACAATCCTCGTCATCCCGCGCGAAGGATATACGCGAATACAGGTGCGCACCGCCCTGACACGGTTTCTGGCGGATTAAAAGTAATATTAAGCAACACGTAAATAATGAAAAAAGAACAGGAGACGGAAGTTTATGACATCGAAGTCATGGTAGCAGACGAAAGTCATGAGAAATATGTGGATACAATACTTGACACAATCGAAGCGGCAGCAAAAGTGCGCGGAACGGGAATCGCCAAACGCTCGCACGAATATGTGGCGCAGAAAATGCGCGAAGGCAAGGTCGTAATCGCCCTCTCAGGCGATGAATTTGCAGGCTTCAGCTACATCGAATCGTGGGGAAACAAACAGTATGTCGCCACGTCGGGACTAATCGTTGCCGACCGGTTCCGTAACCGGGGACTTGCCCGACGCATAAAACATGCCGCCTTCCAGCTGGCGCGCCTGCGCTGGCCGAAAGCAAAACTTTTCAGCCTCACATCCGGCAGCGCGGTGATGAAAATGAACACCGAACTGGGCTATTTCCCCGTCACGTTTGCCGACCTTACGGACGACGAAGCCTTCTGGCGCGGCTGCAACGGCTGTGTAAACCACGACGTGCTCACACGCACACAGCGGCGATACTGCATCTGTACGGCAATGCTTTTTGACCCGGACGACGAACGCTGCCTGATGCTCGAAAAACTGTGCAATACGTTTGTGAAAAAAGACGCCCGCAGGAAAACCGCCGGCGCCGGCGTGAAAATAAATAAAAAACCGGAAAAAACCCCGGCATAATGAGCAATTGATGATAAAATATTAAAATATAAAAAAGGATATGGAAAACGAAAGTAAGAATAAAAAGAAACGGGTTGTTGTAGCCTTCAGCGGCGGTCTCGACACGTCGTTCACGGTCATGTATCTGGTAAAAGAGAAAGGATATGAAGTCTATGCCGCCTGCGCCAATACCGGCGGATTCAGCGAAGAACAGCTCCGGGCGAATGAGGAAAACGCGTATAAACTCGGCGCCCGCGAGTATGTCACGCTCGACGTGACGGAGGAATATTACGAAAAAAGCCTTAAATACATGGTCTACGGCAATGTGTTGCGCAACGGGACATACCCGGTGTCGGTTTCGTCCGAACGCATATTCCAGGGAATGGCCGTCGCGCGTTATGCCCGCGAGATTGGCGCCGACGCCATTGCTCACGGCTCTACCGGCGCAGGCAATGATCAGGTACGTTTCGACATGACGTTTCTCGTTATGGCGCCGGAAATGGAAATTATCACGCTCACACGCGATATGACGCTCACACGCCAGTCTGAAATTGATTATCTGAACAAACACGGTTTTAAGGCCGATTTTGCCAAACTTAAATATTCATACAACGTAGGCATCTGGGGCACTTCGATTTGTGGTGGCGAAATCCTTGATTCGGCACAGGGACTTCCCGAAAGCGCCTTTCTGAAGAAAGTGACGAAAAACGGGAGCGAACCGTTACGTATCGAATTTAAGCGGGGCGAAATCCACGCAGTCAACGGCAAAGTGTACGATGATAAAATTCAGGCTATTCTGGCCGTGGAAGAAGCCGGCGCCGCTTACGGGATAGGCCGCGACATGCATGTCGGCGATACGATTGTCGGCATCAAAGGCCGTGTAGGATTCGAAGCGGCGGCGCCTGTGCTTATCATCGGTGCGCACCGTTTCTTGGAAAAATACACGCTGAGCAAGTGGCAGCAATACTGGAAAGATCAGGTAGCCAACTGGTACGGCATGTTCCTCCACGAAAGCCAGTACATGGAACCGGTCATGCGCGACATCGAAGCGATGTTGAGCGAAAGCCAGCGCAATGTGAACGGGACGGTCATACTCGAATTGCGTCCCCGCTCGTTCTCGACCGTAGGCGTTGAATCGAAAGACGACCTCGTAAAAACGAAATTCGGCGAATACGGCGAAACGCAAAAAGGCTGGACAGCCGACGAAGCAAAAGGCTTTATCAAAGTGACGTCAACACCGTTACGCGTTTATTATTCAAACCATAAGGACGAGTTATGATTAAAATTGGAATCATCGGAGGCGCGGGATATACCGCCGGCGAACTGATCCGCCTGCTGATAAATCATCCCGATGCGGAAATCGTGTTTGTAAACAGTTCCAGCAATGCAGGCAACAAACTCACCGACGTGCATGGAGGTTTATACGGCGAGACGGACATGATGTTCACCGGCAACCTTCCGCTGGATGAGATTGATTTGCTGTTCTTCTGTACGGCGCATGGCGACACGAAGCGGTTCCTCGAGTCGCATCCTGTTCCCGGCAACCTGAAAATCATAGACCTGAGCCAAGATTACCGCCTCGCCTCCCCGTCGCACGAATTTATATACGGATTGCCGGAACTGAACCGTCGCGCAATCTGCAAATCAAAATATGTCGCCAACCCGGGATGTTTTGCCACAGGCATACAACTCGCGTTACTCCCGCTCGCCAAACACCTTATGATTAACCGTACGGTACATGTGAACGCCATAACCGGCTCCACGGGCGCGGGCGTAAAACCGTCGGCCACGTCGCATTTCAGCTGGAGGGACAATAACATATCCATCTATAAACCGTTTGCCCACCAGCATCTGGCCGAGATACGCCAGAGCCTTGCCCAGTTGCAGAAAAGCTTTAATGCGTCGATAGACTTTATCCCCGTGCGCGGTAATTTTACGCGCGGCATCTTCACGACGGCATATATGGACTGCAAAATCGAACTGGATGAGATAAGAAGGATTTACGATGAATACTACGAAGACCATTCGTTTACGTTTGTAGTGGACAGCAATCCTGACCTGAAACAGGTTGTCAACACAAACAAATGCCTGCTTCACCTGCAGAAGACAGACGGGAAACTGCTCATCATCTCCGTCATTGACAACCTGCTGAAAGGCGCGAGCGGACAGGCCGTCCATAATATGAACCTGCTGTTTAACCTCGAAGAAACAGTCGGACTGCACCTTAAACCGTCCGCATTTTAAATAGTAATTTTAAATATTGAACATTAATTATGAAATTATTTGATGTATATCCCCTCTTTAACATAGAGATTGTAAAAGGAAAAGGCTGCCATGTCTGGGACAGTGAAGGGACTGAGTACCTTGACCTTTATGGCGGTCATGCCGTCATATCGGTAGGCCACAGTCATCCCGATTATGTGGCGGCGATAACCGGACAGTTACAAAAGCTGGGTTTTTATTCCAATTCGGTAATCAACAGCCTGCAACAAACATTTGCAGACAAATTAGGTAAAGCCTGCGGATACGGTGATTATTCCCTTTTCCTGGTGAACAGCGGAGCGGAAGCCAATGAAAATGCCTTGAAATTAGCCTCGTTCCACAACCGGAAAAAACGCATCGTCTCGTTCCGCAGCTCGTTCCACGGCCGCACGTCGGCCGCCGTACGTGTTACCGACAACCCTAAAATCATAGCTCCCGTAAACGAAGCCCTGCCGGTCACGTATGTCCGGATGAACGACGCCGACGCCGTCGAAACGGAACTGAAAAAAGGCGACATCTCGTCGGTAATCATCGAAGGAATCCAGGGTGTAGGAGGCATCCAGATGCCCGGCGACGGCTTCCTCCGGGATTTGCGCGCTCTGTGTACGAAATATGAAGCGGTGCTCATTTTCGACGAGATACAGTCCGGTTATGGCCGGAGCGGCAAGTTTTTCGCACACCAGTATGCCGGTATTCGCCCCGATATCATTACCGTAGCGAAAGGCATAGCAAACGGTTTCCCGATGAGCGGAATGTTGATAAGCCCAATGTTTACGCCCATATACGGGATGTTGGGAACCACATTCGGCGGAAACCACCTGGCCTGTGCCGCCGCCATCGCCGTACTGGACATAATGGAAAAGGAACGTCTCGTCGACAACGCCAAAACCACAGGCGCGTACCTGATCGACCGGCTGAAATCCATACCCTGCGACAAAATAAAAGAAGTCCGCGGTCGCGGCCTGATGATAGGCATAGAATTTAACGAATCCATAAAAGAAGCCCGCACGAAGCTCTTATTCGAAGAAAAAGTCTTCACCGGAGTAGCCGGAACGAACACGATCCGCCTGTTACCGCCCTTATGCCTCACAAAGTCCGAAGCCGAAGATTTCCTGCACAGATTCGCCAAAGCGCTGTCATTATAAGTGACGATCCAGGATTGCTTCCGGCTGCGCGCTGTTGCCGGTGACGTGACGCATGTCTTCGTCATTGCGAACCCGCAGAGAGAAGCAATTCAGGCCGCGTCATTGGAAACGAAGCAATTTTATCATATTTCAATTATGTGACTGTCTTGACAGGTTATTGCTTTAACAAACTGTCCACTCTATGGATTGGATGGATTCCCGAATATCAAATAAATGCTTTTTTATTTTAGTTTCCATACAAAAGTATCCTGGATTGATTGACGGATTGAATGAAGTAAGGATTCTTGAGCGATTTGTCGGTGACCAAATCAACAGGACGCCGGAACGTCTTTTCAAACAAATCGGCTAATTCAAAATAGTTATCGGCATAGTCTCCGTAATCCATAGGTTTGAAACTCACCAGCAAATCAATATCGCTTTGCTCGTTAAAAGAATCTTTACACACCGAACCGAAAGCATATAACGATTGAACATGATGTGTATCACATAATGCCTGTATATCTTTTAATTTATCGGCAATCAATTTATTTGTTGCTTTTGATTTCATAAACAGTTTGTTTTTATGGTACAAAGATACGGAATGTTTGCGGATTGTCAAAACGGCAAACCCATTTTGCAGGGTTTGCCGTTACTTTGTTTTAACTCTGTTTAAATTACAGCGTAGTTCGACTGACAACTTCCATTATATCACGTTTCGGGTTAAAAAAATGCATAACAACCTTTGGCAGATACAAAATAATATTCTATCTTTGCCCCCGCTTTTGCAATGGCGAGATAGCTCAGCCGGTTAGAGCGCATGATTCATAATCATGAGGTCGGGGGTTCAATCCCCCCTCTCGCTACTGAAAATGAGGCAGTTACGAAAAACGAGTGACTGCCTTTTTTTGTTGAAAAAGCGGTATTTTGAGAATACCTAAAGCAATCCTATTTCCAGTATTCAAAATTCAAAAGTTTAAAAGTCCGGCACAAATTATACAACTTTGATTTGAGTTTTTAACGAAAAAAACTCTTTTATCTTGCATTTTTGATACCATGTTATAATCGGCAGCTAATTCGGAGTTCTTCTGCAATTCGGATACAAGATTTATTTTAGAAGAACGATTAATAGAAAAAAATTTTGTGCAATGAAAATATGTTTTTACATTTGTGGCTGAAATGAAATGGACTTTAAGTTTTGAATAGATAATAGTATAAATTATAAATATATAATTAGTTCTTATGGAAAAAGGTAAAGATAATGTTTCAAGGAGACAGTTTTTAGGAACAGGATTAGCGACTGCGGTTGCTTTTACGGTTGTTCCGCGTCAAGTATTAGGCGGAATCGGTTTTACTGCGCCGAGCGATCAGATTACGATTGGCGCTATCGGTTGCGGAGTGCAGAGCAGATATTTGCTCGGAGAGTTTGCGAAACGGGCAAAAGTGATTGCCGCTGCCGACGTTGATTCCCGCAAGCTTGAGCTGTACAGGAATAATGCGGAAAAAGCCGGCTCGCCGGCAAAAGGGTTCAAAACCTACAGGGATTTCAGAGAATTGCTTGCTAACAAAAGCATCGACGCCGTAGTGATTGCTACGCCCGATCA
>JAITDQ010000123.1 GCA_031282485.1 Tannerella sp.
AGTATTTCATCAAATACGACCCGGCTCCGGCGCTGGAGAAAGTAAAATGTCCCGTCTTGGCGCTCAACGGCGAAAAGGATTTGCAAGTCCCCGCCAAAGAAAATCTGGAAGCCATCCGGGCGGCGTTGACCAAAGGTGGCAACAGCCGGTTGACGACAAAGGTTTTTCCCGGACTGAATCATCTGTTTCAGGAATGTAATACCGGTTTGCCGGCAGAGTATGCAACCATAGAGCAAACCATTTCGCCCGCTGTCCCGGAGGAGATCGTAACATGGATTAAGACGCAAACAAAATGAATGAATGACCAAACATAATTTTATTCATGCACTATCTTTGTCGCCTGCTATGGAACGTTTTGACGAAGATATTAAAAATACCTGCAAAGTCATGGCGGAAGGGGGACTTGTGCTGTATCCTACGGATACGATTTGGGGTATTGGTTGCGACGCCACGAATGAGGATGCCGTACGGCGTGTTTATGAGTTGAAGAGGCGTACGGATCACAAGGCGATGCTTGTACTGCTGGATTCGCCTGCAAAAATTGACCGGTACGTTTCGGAAATCCCGGATGTAGCGTGGGATTTGGTCGATCTGGCGGACAAACCGCTTACCGTCATCTATCCCGGAGGCCGGAACCTTGCGCCGAACCTGCTCGGCGAAGACCGCAGCATCGGCATACGGATAACGAAGGAGGCCTTTTCGCAAAAGTTATGCGAAACGTTCCGCAGGCCTGTCGTCTCGACGTCGGCAAACATCAGCGGGCAGCCGTCGCCGTTGTTTTTCAGCGATATTAGCGACGAAGTGAAGCAGGGCGTCGACTATATCGTAAAATACCGCCGGGAGGATAAAACCCGGCATAACCCTTCGGGAATCATACGCTTCGAGGCGGACGGCTCCATACAAATCATAAGGAAATAAGTCATGGATAAACGCAGGCAAAGGATTAAGTATATTTTGACCGATTTTACGACGGCATCCGTGACGTGGCTGCTGTTTAACCTGCTCCGTTTCCGTGAAGCGGCGCATTATGACTTTGCTTCGCCGGGCGATTTCCTGCTTTACGGGCAGGTGTTGAAGGGACAAATCCTGATTCCGTTATTCTGGCTTGCGCTTTATTTCTTCTCCGGATATTATAACAAACCGTTCCGCAAGTCGCGTATCGGGGAATTTTTCACGACATTTGTGACGGCGGCGGTCGGTTCGGTCGTCATATTTTTCACGGTTTTGCTGAACGAGCTTCCCCGTTCGTTTCACGTGTATTATGAACTGTTTTTCGCCTTATGCGCCATTCAGTTTGTGCTGACATATTCCGGCAGGGCTGTTATAACGAGCCGTTCGCTGAAGAAATTATGGCGGCGCGAATGGTTCGAAAGCGTCATCATCATAGGGACGGGAGAGAATGCACGCCGGACGCGGGAAGACCTGTACCCGCTGGGATACCGCGTCGCCGGCTTCGTCAGGGAACATAATGACGATGCGCCGCCGACCGTAAATGCGGATGAAATCCTCGGAACGACGGACGACCTGAAGGAAATACTGGGAACGTATAAGGACGACGGGCTTGTTGTCGCCATTGACGAGGGCAATAAGGGCAATACCATACAACTGCTCTATTCCCTTTACCATTATAAGAAACCCGTCAAGATAATGGCGGACAAAAATGATCTGTTCTTCAATATGAAAGTGAAAACGATACACGGTATTCCCCTTATTGATGTGACGGAGAATAATTTTTCCGAATTTGAGAAAAACATAAAGTGGTTTATGGATAAAGTTGTTTCCTTCTGTGTCTTAGTCATTTTTTCACCTTTGTACGCATACATCGCGATCCGGGTCAAAACGGATTCGAAAGGCCCCGTGTTTTTCAAACAAGAAAGGATCGGATACCGGGGAAAACCTTTTACCATCTACAAATTCCGCACGATGTACGCCGATGCCGCACTGCAAGGCCCGCTGTTGACGGCGAGAGAAGACCGCCGCGTCACGCCGTTCGGACGTTTCCTCCGCAAATACCGCCTCGACGAGATTCCGCAGTTCTGGAACGTGCTCAAAGGCGACATGTCGCTCGTAGGCCCCCGCCCGGAACAGCGGTACTACATAGACCGGATCGTGCAAAAGGCGCCTTATTACTATTTGCTTCATAACGTGCGACCGGGTATCACGTCGTGGGGAATGGTGAAATACGGATATGCCGAAACGGTGGACAAGATGATCGAACGGCTGAATTTCGATATTCTTTATTACGAAAACATGTCGCTTGTGCTGGATATAACCATATTGATATATACGATTAAAATTGTTTTTACCGGGAAAGGAGTTTAGTATGACAGAGAAAAAAGAGGGTGGGTTTTACAGGTTTTTGCTTTGGCGTCAAAAACATATCAATGAACGGACATTCGTGCTGTGTGTAAGTTTTCTGGTAGGGATAGGCTCCGCCCTGGCCGCTATCATACTCAAAAGTACGATCCATTTCATACAACGCCTGTTCACTTCCGGTCTGCAGGAAGGGGCAAACTACTGGCTGCTGATCTATCCCGTTATCGGTATCCTGTTGACGGGACTGTTTGTTAAATACATTGTACGCGACGACATAAGCCATGGGGTTACGAAGATACTTTTTGCCATATCGCAGCGTAAAAGCCGTATCAAACCGCATAATATGTGGTCGTCGCTGGTCGGCAGTTCGTTTACCATCGGATTTGGCGGTTCCGTCGGGGCGGAGGCTCCGATCGTCCTGACGGGCGCGGCGATCGGTTCCAACCTCGGACGGCTGTTCCGCCTTGAGCAGAAGACGCTGATGCTCCTCGTCGGATGTGGCGCGGCAGGGGCTATCGCCGGCATTTTTAAAGCGCCCATTGCCGGACTGGTTTTCGTGATAGAAGTCCTGATGCTCGACCTTACGATGACGTCCGTCCTGCCGCTCCTCATCTCGTCCGTCACGGCAGCTACGATGTCGTACATCTTTACGGGCACGGAGGCGATGTTTAAGTTTTCCCAGACGGAAGCGTTCCTTATCGAACGCATCCCTTATGTGCTCCTCCTGGGTGTCTTCTGCGGCCTTGTTTCCCTGTATTTTACGCGGGCGATGTTCAAAATCGAAGGATTGTACCGCAAACTGAAACATTACTGGCAGAAATTCATTGTCGGCGCGGCGATCCTGAGCATACTGATCTTCCTGTTCCCGCCGCTTTACGGGGAAGGATACGATACGATCGGCTCGCTTCTCGACGGCCGTTTTGTGCACCTTATGGACCAAAGTCCTTTCAGTGCGTTTCAGATCGGATACTGGGGCATCGTCGTTTTCCTGTTTTGCATACTGCTGACGAAGGTATTCGCGTCGAGCGCGACGAACAGCGGTGGCGGTTGCGGGGGAATTTTTGCACCGAGCCTGTATTTGGGATGCATCGCAGGATTTGTCTTTGCGCATACATCCAATCGGTTCGGCATAACCGATCCGCTGTCGGAGAAGAATTTCGCCCTTATGGGCATGGCAGGCGTCATGTCGGGCGTCATGCACGCGCCGCTGACGGGCGTGTTCCTGATTGCCGAACTTACGGGAGGATACGACCTGTTCCTGCCGTTGATGATCGTGTCCATCAGTTCGTATGCGACGATCATCGCCTTCGAACCGCACAGCATCTATTCCATGCGTCTGGCGAAAAAAGGCGAACTGATGACGCACCACAAAGACCAAGCCGTACTCACGCTGATGAAAATGGACAATATCATCGAGACGGATTTCATAAAAGTGACGCCCGACATGTCGCTGGGCGATATTGTAAAGAAAGCCATAGCGCAAAGTTCGCGCAGCATGTTCCCCGTTGTAAAGGGAAACGACCGGCTGATAGGGATTGTGCAGGTCGACAATATCAGGAATATCATGTTCCGCCCCGAACTGTACGAACGTTTTTACGTATCGCGTTTCATGGTTTCCCCGCCCGCAAAGATCATCAACGACATGCCAATGGAGAAAATCATGAAAATATTCGACGACACAAAAGCATGGAACCTCCCGGTCGTAGACAGCGAAGGACGCTATCTCGGCTTCGTCTCCAAATCAAAAATATTCAATGCATACCGGGAAGTGCTTGTCAAAACGTTTTCGGGGGACTGAAATA
>JAITDQ010000234.1 GCA_031282485.1 Tannerella sp.
TCAACTGTCTCGCCGTACTCTACATGAACTTCGTTACGAAGCTCCGTGTAATGAAATCTAATAAAAAATCTTTTCATGATAATACTCTTTAAACTGTTTTACATTAATAACTATTTCAACTCCTAATAAATTCGTGATAATTCGTGTAATTGGCTACGCCGAACTAAAGTTTCGTGGACAATATTTGGTGAAAAGGGCAACGACCCCTCGTTCATACTTTCACCAATGTGGTGAAAGTATAAATTAGCCCTCGTTGAGACTTTCACCAACATGGTGAAAGTCTCAACGAGCCATCGGGGAGCTTTCATCAGCGTGGTGAAAGGTCCAACGGGCCTTCGGGAAGGTTTCACCCGGGTGGTGACGGGAATATTTACACTGTTTGTATTCATTTCATACTCATTTCCCGGTTCATTTATCTGATAAATCACTCGCCGGCAGATCCGTTGTATTCTCAAACCCGAACAGCGTATAATCCACCAGTATATTTCCTGTCGTATCGGCCGTATCCTGCCGGTCGCATAACTGTAGAGACGCATTTCTGCGCGATTAAACAATCCGAGGAATCCTTCGCGATTGTTGAAAATTTTGATTTTGTTTATTCGTACGTAGAACATGATAATAATGGTTAATGGTTAATGATTAATGGTTAATTTGGGGGTACCTGATAAGCGGAACAGGCACGCGTGGACAGGAAAGGTTGCTTCCGAACTGCGTGTGTCCGTCTGAAAAGGATAAAAAGCCGTATGGCCTGCCGCTTTGTAAAAAAATGTATATTGGTGTACGCACATGTTTTGCCCGCGATCAAAAACGCGAACGCAAAAAGTGCGTTTAATATGTAGGATATATCTAGTAGAAAGAGTAGAGAGTCGTGTGTGTGTGTGTGTGTGTGTGTGTGTGTGTGTGTGTGTGTGTGTGTGTGTGTTAGCAATATATTCATGACATGCAAATTAAAAGGCATAAATAATGTTAACGCCCTTAATTTTTTTGTGTCCTCTATGAATAATCTACAGTTTCTCATTTTTTTATTTATTAAACGACTATAATTCACGGTCGAGGGGCAAAGGTAAATAATTTTTTTTATTCACTGCAAGCAAAAAACAAAAAAAATAACAGTGCATTATAAATATTTAACACAGGCAATCATCAAATCCCTGTTCTCATCGGACATGTATGATTCGGAGGAAGGTCATCCATACAGCTTTTGCGGGCGGGCGGAGGATCAATAGCGGCATACATGCAAAAAAAGGTATTCGGATAATCCAAATACCTTTTTTTAAAAATATGAATACAAAAACTAAACTTATTCGGATTTAGTATTTTCATCAGATTCTTCGACAGCAGGCTGTTCTTCGGATACGACGACTGCTTCGGCTTCCAGTTCTTCCGCAGCTTCAGGGACGGCTTCTGCAACAACCGCTTTTGCTTCTTCTGCCGGTTTATCCGACACCGCCGGTTTGACGGCAGCGACGTCAGCCGTTGCTGCGGCTGAGGATTTCCTGCGCGAACGACGTGTCTTGCCTGCTTTCTTCGTATCCTTCAACATGTTTTCGTTGAAGTCTACGAGTTCAATAAAGCACATTGCGGCGTTATCGCCCAGACGGTTTCCGATTTTGATTATGCGCGTATAGCCGCCGGGACGGTCGCTCACTTTATGCGATACGACGGTGAACAGTTCGGTCACGGCGTGCTTGTCCTGTAAAAGGGAAAATACCACGCGGCGCGAATGGGTTGTATCTTCTTTTGATTTGGTCACTAACGGTTCAACATATTTACGTAAGGCCTTGGCTTTTGCCGTGGTCGTGAAAATACGTTTGTGTTTGATCAGTGATGATGCCATATTCGAAAGCATCGCCTGACGATGTGAGCTTGTACGGCCTAAATGATTGATTTTTTTATTGTGTCTCATCGTTACTCTTTATCTAATTTATATTTTGAAATATCCATGCCAAATGACAAATGCAATCCATCCAGTAACTCATCCAGTTCAGTGAGCGACTTTTTACCGAAGTTACGGAACTTCAGCAGATCATTTTTATTATAATGAACAAGTTCTCCCAATGTTTCCACATCCGCAGCTTTCAAACAGTTTAACGCCCGAACGGAAAGATCCATATCCGAAAGTTTCGTTTTGAGCAACTGGCGCATGTGTAATATTTCTTCATTAAATTCCTCGTTCACTTCCGTATCGACGGTTTCCATTGCAATCTTCTCGTCGGAAAACAGCATAAAATGATAAATCAATATTTTAGCTGCTTCTTTCAACGCATCTTTCGGATGTACCGAGCCATCGGTCGTAATTTCAAGAATCAGTTTCTCGTAATCGGTCTTTTGTTCAACACGATAGTTGTCAATCGTATACTTCACATTCCGGATGGGAGTATAAATTGAATCTATTGCGATCACTTTTACATCCTGCGACGGGGTATGTTCGTCGGCAGGCACATAACCGCGTCCTCTGTTAATAATCAGTTCGATCAGGAACGAGGCGTTCGGGTCGAGATGACATATTTCCAGCTCCGGATTGAGGACTTCAAAACCGCCGGTTAACTGTTTACCGATATCGCCGGCCTTGAAAACTTCCTTTTTTGAAACGGAAACGGTAACTTTCTCTTCGTCGACGTCATCGCCGTCGTATTTGAAACGTACCTGTTTCAGATTAAGTATGATATTTGTGACATCTTCGAGAACGCCCGGTATTGTAGCGAACTCATGCTCAACACCTTCGATTTTCACAGATGAAATGGCATATCCTTCTAAGGACGACAAGAGAATACGGCGCAACGCATTACCTATCGTAATACCGTAGCCGGGCTCCAACGGACGAAATTCAAATTTCCCGAAAAACGCGTCCGTTTCTAACATTAATACCTTATCGGGTTTCTGGAATGCTAATATCGCCATAATCTGTTATTTAGAATACAATTCTACAATCAACTGTTCTTTAATATTTTCCGGTATGTCTGCTCTTTCCGGAAGATGAAGGAGTTTCCCGCTCATCGACGCCTGATCCCATTCCATCCAGGGATATTTGCTGTGGTTGAATCCCGAAAGTGCATTGGCTATCACTTCGAGGGACTTTGAGCGTTCGCGTACACTGATGATCTGTCCCGGTTTCACGGAATAGGATGGGATGTTGACCACCTGTCCGTCGACCGAAATATGACGGTGAGAGACGAGCTGACGTGCAGCATCGCGGGTTGGCGCCAAACCGAGGCGGAACACGATATTATCCAAGCGGCTTTCGAGCAGCTGTAACAATACCTCGCCGGTAATACCTTTCGAGCGCGACGCTTTGTCAAACAAGTTTCTGAACTGTTTTTCCAACACGCCGTATGTGTATTTCGCCTTTTGTTTTTCGCGTAACTGTGTGCCGTATTCGGACGTTTTTCTGCGGCGGTTGATGCCGTGCTGTCCGGGCGGATAATTTTTCTTCGACAATACTTTATCCGCTCCGTATATGGCTTCACCGAACTTACGAGCAATCTTTGTTTTTGGACCTGTATATCTTGCCATTTTGTTTGTGTTTTAAATTTACGTATAAACCCCGAACCGTGCAGCCGCGATTGCGAGAGGACATGAGCAATCTATTTTACACATCAGGGATTTATTTGTTTATAATTATAATTATACTCTCCTTCTTTTCGGTGGACGGCAACCATTATGTGGAAGCGGCGTCACATCTACGATTTCAGTCACCTCAATACCGGCGCCATGGATTGTACGTATCGCTGATTCGCGTCCGTTACCCGGCCCTTTGATATAAACCTTCACCTTGCGAAGTCCCAGATCAAAGGCTATTTTAGCGCAATCCTGGGCAGCCATTTGGGCTGCATAAGGTGTATTTTTCTTTGAGCTGCGGAAACCCATCTTTCCGGCCGATGACCAACTTATCACCTGTCCGTCACTGTTCGTGAGCGAGATGATGATATTATTGAATGACGAATGTATATGAGCTTCGCCATACGCATCTACTTTAACTTTTCTTTTTTTCGCTGCGACTGCTTTCTTTGCCATAATTCAATTATTATTTAGTAGCTTTTTTCTTGTTTGCAACTGTTTTCTTCTTTCCGCGACGTGTACGTGCGTTATTCTTTGTGCTCTGACCTCTTACGGGGAGTCCGATGCGGTGACGTACGCCGCGGTAACAGCCGATATCCATCAGACGTTTGATATTCAGTTGTATTTCCGAACGAAGGTCTCCTTCTACTTTGAACTCCGAACCGATCACTTCACGAATTTTAGCTGCCTGATCGTCTGTCCAGTCTTTCACTTTGATATCCCTATCGATACCTGCTTTCTTTAAAATCGTATTTGACGCACTACGTCCTATACCATAAATATAGGTCAAGGCAATTTCTCCTCTCTTTTCCTGCGGCAAATCTACTCCGACTATTCTTATCGCCATAGTATATTTAATTGATATTGTTTATAATTTACGGTAAACACTTAACCCTGCCGTTCTTTAAACTTGGGGTTTTTCTTATTAATCACGTATAAACGTCCTTTTCTTCTGACGATTTTACAGTCAGGGGTACGTTTCTTCAAAGATGCTCTTACTTTCATATCTCTCTATTTTTTATTATTTCCATTATTTATATCTGAACGCTATCCGACCTTTCGAAAGATCATACGGTGACATTTCGACCCGCACCTTATCGCCCGGAAGAATCTTTATGTAATGCATTCTCATCTTCCCCGATATATGTGCGGTTATCTCGTGTCCGTTTTCCAATTCAACCCGAAACATTGCATTCGACAATGCTTCCACGATCAATCCGTCTTGCTCTATTGCAGTTTGTTTAGCCATATATATAATTCAAAACTCTTTTCCAACAATTTGTTCCAAATAATCGAACGATGATAATATCTGCGGCCCGTCCGGTCGTATTGCGACACAATGTTCGAAATGTGCGGAACATTTGCGGTCTTTCGTGCGCACCGTCCATCCGTCGGATTCAAAAAGGACATTTTTGCTGCCCTGATTGATCATCGGCTCGATACAGATACACATTCCGTTTTTGAGCAGTGCGCCGCATCCCCGGCGGCCGAAATTAGGCACTTCCGGGTCTTCATGCATCTTGCGTCCGCAACCATGTCCTACAAGCTCTCTTACAACGGAGTAGTTCCGTGATTCGCAATACGTCTGTACGGCATTGCTTACATCCCCTACCCTCTTGCCTGCGACAGCCTGTTCAATTCCTTTATAAAGCGATTCTTTTGTTGTACGCAACAACCGTTTGGTTTCCTCCGAAACCTCGCCTACGCAAAACGTATAGGCCGAATCGCCGACAAAACCGTTCAGTACGGTTCCACAATCAACCGAAATGATATCTCCCTCTTTCAAAATCACTTTATCGGACGGTATGCCGTGAACAACCTGTTCGTTTACCGATGCACAAATGGAATTGGGGAAACCTCCATATCCAAGGAATGCCGGTACGGCGCCATGATCACGTATAAACGTTTCGGCTATCGTGTCCAGTTGAAGAGTGGTAACTCCCGGTTTGATGTGCTTTGCCAGTTCGCCGAGTGTTTTTCCCACAAGTTGATTTGCTTCACGCATCAACTCTATTTCTTCATCTGTTTTCAGATATATCATAAATCAAATTAATATGCAGCCACTGCGCCCGAACGCCCCTTGATTCTTCCGGATTTCAACAATCCGTCATAGTGGCGCATCAACAAATGGCTCTCCACCTGTTGAAGGGTATCCAGTATCACACCTACCATAATAAGCAGTGACGTTCCTCCGAAAAACTGGGAAAATCCCATACTTACTCCGGCCAGCCGTGCAAACGCCGGCAGAATAGCAACGATAGCGAGGAAAAAGGCTCCCGGCAATGTGATTCTGTCCATAATGGCGTCTAAATAATCTTTGGTTGCTTTGCCCGGTTTAACGCCCGGTATAAATCCGTTATTCCGTTTCAGGTCATCGGCCATTTGCGTCGGATTTATCGTGATTGCCGTATAGAAATAGGTAAAAGCGATAATCATCACGGCAAATACAAAATTATACCAGAAACCTGTATTATCCATAAACGCCTGCCAGAATGAGCCTGTTGTTTCGCCGCCTTTGAACATTCCCACTACTGTAATGGGAATAAACATGATGGCTTGTGCAAAGATGATCGGCATCACATTCGCCGCATTCACTTTGAGCGGTATATACTGGCGTGCGCCGCCATACTGTTTATTACCGACAATGCGTTTTGCATACTGAACGGGGACTTTACGCGTACCCTGCACCAGCAGGATTGCGCCTGCAATGACAAATAAAAGAAACAGCATTTCGATAAGGAACATCACCAGACCTCCTGCCTGTTCGTTCATACGTGAAGTAAATTCTTCAACGATCGAACGGGGCAAACGGTTGATAATACCTATCATAATGATAAACGAGATTCCGTTTCCTATACCTTTATCCGTGATACGTTCGCCCAGCCAGAGCACAAACATACTGCCTGCGGCCATGATGATAATGGAGGATACCCTGAACCACAACCCGGAGGGGAGTGAGGCTCCGATCTGCATCATTTGCATTTCAAGGTTTGTCAAATAGGCAAATCCCTGGACAACGAGGATAATTACGGTGAGATAGCGTGTCATCTGGTTGATTTTCCTGCGTCCGCTCTCGCCCTCCCGCTGCATTTTCTGAAACGAAGGGACAACGATCGCCATCAACTGCATCACGATAGATGCCGAGATATAGGGCATGATTCCCAATGCAAAGATGGATGCGTTAGAAAAGGCGCCTCCTGAAAACATATCCAGCAAAGCCATCAGACCGCCGCGGGTTTGATTGACCAGACCCGTCAGGTCTTTCGGATCAACGCCCGGTATAACAACATACGTTCCAAACAGATAAATGGTTACGTATAACAACGTTATAAGGATACGTTTTTTGAGATCCTCTATCTTCCATATATTCTTTATTGTATCAACGACTCTCATAACTGTTTAGAGTTTTTTTGCGGTTCCACCTACTGCTGTTATTGCCGCTTCGGCGGTCTTTGAGAAGGCATGCGCTTCGACGTCGACCTTTGCCGTCAATGATCCTTTGGCAAGGATTTTAACGAGCTGCGAAGAAGATATAAAACCTGCCGTTATCAACTCCTCCACACCAATCTTCGCGATATTTTTTTCTTCGGCCATCTTCTGCAACGTAGAAAGATTGATCGCTTTGTATTCAACACGGTTCATATTTTTGAAGCCAAATTTCGGCAAACGGCGTTGCAAAGGCATCTGACCGCCTTCGAAACCTGTTTTGTTTTTGTAGCCGGAACGCGCTTTCGCACCCTTATGACCTCTTGTTGAAGTGCCTCCAAGACCCGAACCCGGTCCGCGACCGATTCTTTTGCGGGTTTTTGTAGCGCCTTCTGCGGGTTTTAAATTTGATAAGTTCATATCGTTTATTTTTTTACTCTTAACTATTATTTTCAACGGAAACCAAATGTCTCACTTTTCTCACCATGCCTTCTATTGACGGGGTAGATTCATGTTCTACCGTCTTATGCATTTTTGTCAGTCCCAGAGCGTCCAATGTTCTCTTTTGATCTTTCGGGCTGCCGATACGGCTTTTTATTTGTGTTATTCTGATTTTTGCCATAATTCGTTTCCTCCTTTTAACCTTTAAATACTTTTTCCAAAGACACGCCTCTGTTCTGGGCAACCATGTGGGGGCTTCTCATTTCGTTCAGTGCTGCAAATGTAGCTTTCACCAGATTGTGTGGGTTGGAAGAGCCTTTTGACTTTGCAAGCACGTCTTTAACGCCTACGCTTTCAAGTACGGCGCGCATGGCGCCGCCGGCTTTTACTCCCGTACCCGGCGAGGCCGGACGGAGTAAGACTTCCGCTCCGCCGAACTTGGCGATTTGTTCATGAGGGATTGTTCCTTTATGAACGGGTATCTTCACCAAATTTTTCTTGGCGGCTTCTACGCCTTTTTCAATGGCAATAGTTACTTCACCTGCTTTTCCCAAGCCCCAGCCGATCACGCCGTCTTCGTTACCCACGACAACGATGGCTGCGAACGTGAACGTTCGTCCTCCTTTCGTCACCTTTGTAACACGGTTGATTGCTACTAATTTATCTTTTAACTCTAAATCGTTCGTAGATTTAACTCTGTTGTTTATTGCCATTGTCATTAAAATTTAAGTCCACCGTTACGTGCGGCATCCGCCAGCTCTTTAATTCTCCCATGATATAAATATCCGTTCCGATCGAATACTACCGCCTGTATGCCGGCAGCCTGTGCGTTCTTTGCTATCAGTTCGCCGACTTTTGCGGCAACTTCTTTCTTCGGCACGCCGTCCGTCAGTTTCAACGACGACGCAGCGGCTATCGTCCGGCCTTCCACATCATTAATAACTTGTGCATATATCTGCCTGTTGCTTCTGAAAACAGTCAGACGCGGACGTTCGGCTGTTCCGGAAATTCTACCCCGAATACTTTTCTTAATCTTTAATCTTCTTAAATCTTTCGCTACCATAATTAAATATCTATTTACGAGGCTTTATTTAGCCGCAGATTTACCTGATTTTCTTCTGATCACTTCACCCACAAACTTAATACCTTTTCCTTTATAGGGTTCCGGCTTACGGAACGAGCGAATCTTGGCGCAAACCTGTCCGAGCAATTGTTTGTCGGCCGATTCCAGTATGATAAGCGGGCTTTTATTACGTTCCGATTTGGTCTCAATTTTAATTTCCGCCGGCAATTCAAGAAAGATATTATGTGTATATCCCAGTGAAAGCTCAAGCAGTTGTCCGGTATTTGAGGCGCGATAACCGACCCCAATCAGTTCAAGTTCCTTTTTGTAGCCGTTAGAAACGCCGACTACCATATTGTTTATCAACGCACGGTAAAGGCCGTGAAGGGCGCGGTGGTTTCTTTCGTCCGTAGGTCTTTCTACGGTCAGTACGCCGTCGTTTATATTCACTTTAATATCCGGGTTCACGGTTTGTGATAGTTCGCCTTTAGGGCCTTTCACGGTAACTACTCCGTCTTTCTGAGTAATCGAAACTCCTGCGGGAATCTGTACCGGTAATTTTCCTATTCTTGACATTCTTCTTTCCTCCTCATTAATAGACAAAACATAATACTTCGCCGCCAATTTTCAAATCGCGCGCTTCCTTATCGGTCATCACGCCTTTTGAAGTAGAAAGAACAGCAATACCCAAACCGTTCAACACACGGGGTATATCTTTATAACCCGTATATTTACGTAACCCCGGCGATGAAACCCGTTGAAGTTTCTTAATCGCGTTCACTTTGTTTATCGGGTCATACTTCAGGGCTACTTTGATTGTACCCTGCGGACCCTCGTCTACAAACTTAAAATTAAGTATGTAGCCTTTGTCATAAAGGATCTTTGTGATCTCTTTTTTCAAATTCGACGCCGGCACTTCTACTACTCTGTGCTGCGCCTTGATTGCGTTTCGCAATCTCGTTAAATAATCTGCAATAGGATCTGTCATTTTTTTACAATTAAATTGATCCCGTCTACCGGGACAATATTTAATAAAACACTATATTTTTCTCTCACCAGCTTGCTTTTTTCACGCCGGGTATAAGTCCGCTTGAGGCCATTTCACGGAACTGTATGCGTGAAACGCCAAACTGACGCATATATCCTTTCGGACGTCCGGTTATTTTACAGCGGTTGTGCAAACGAACGGGCGAAGCGTTTTTCGGCAACGACTGCAATTCTTCATATTTGCCTTCTGCCTTCAACTTTGCTCTCTTTGCAGCATACTTAGCTATTAACTTGGCTCTTTTCACTTCACGAGCCTTCATTGATTCTTTTGCCATATCTCTTAATTCTTTTTTGCATTCTTAAAGGGCAAACCAAACTCTCTCAACAGGGCGTACCCTTCTTCGTCTGTTTCCGCAGAGGTCACAAAGGTAATATTCATTCCCAATATTTTAGTAATATTATCAATATTTATTTCAGGAAAGATTATCTGTTCCTGTATACCGAGCGTATAATTACCACGTCCGTCAAGTTTGCTGTCGATACCTTTAAAGTCGCGGATACGCGGCAATGCGACGCGGACAAGCCGTTCCAGAAATTCATACATTTTTTCATGACGCAACGTCACTCTGACGCCGATAGGCATTTTGCGACGCAGCTTAAAGTTTGAAATATCCTTTTTGGAATAGGTTGCTACGGCTTTTTGTCCGGTAATTGTCGTCAATTCGTCAATAGCGACATCTATGATTTTCTTGTCTGCCGTAGCAATACCCAATCCCTGATTGATGACAATCTTTTCCAGAACGGGCACCTGCATGACCGACGTATAACTGAATTCTTTTTTCAGTGCAGGAACGATACGTTCCTTATAATCCTGTTTCAATGTGGCACTCATTACTTCAATTCCTCCCCAGATCTTTTAGCGTAACGCACGATTTTACTTTTCTTTTTCCCTTTACCGTCCACAACTCTGCGTCCGATGCGTGTCGGTTTACCCGACTTCGGATCTACCGGATTCAGGTTCGAGATGTGTACGGAAGCTTCCATTGTTTCTCTTCCGCCCTGCGGGCTTTTTGCATTCGGCTTCGTATGTTTCGTCACCATGTTTATACCTTCGACAATGGCGCGTTTTTCGTCAACGAGCACTTTCAGTACGCGTCCCGTCTTGCCTTTATCTTCTCCGGCATTTACATAAACGATGTCGCCTTTTTTTATGTGTAATTTACTCATCACAATAACTGTTTACATATTAAAGCACTTCAGGTGCCAATGATACTATTTTCATATTCGTCGCACGAAGTTCACGGGCTACCGGACCAAATATACGGCTGCCGCGGATCTCACCTGCCTGATTCAGCAGTACGCATGCGTTATCGTCGAAGCGAATATAGGAACCGTCCTGACGGCGTATTTCTTTTTTCGTACGAACGACAACAGCTTTCGATACTGCGCCTTTTTTCATGTCGCTTGCCGGAAGAACATTTTTAACGGAGACGACAATGATGTCGCCGACAGATGCATAACGTCTGCGTGTCCCTCCCAATACGCGGATACACAATGCTTCTTTGGCACCGCTGTTATCCGCAACTACTAATCTTGATTCTTGCTGTATCATCTTATTTAGCCCTTTCGATTATTTGAACCAACCGCCATCTTTTTGTTTTGCTCAACGGACGTGTTTCCATAATTTTCACCGTGTCACCGATGTTACAATCATTTTTCTCATCGTGAGCGTGATATTTTTTCGTCTTATTTACGAATTTACCGTAAATAGGGTGTTTCTCTTTCCATTTAACGGCAACCGTGATGCTTTTGTCCATCTTGTTGCTCAAGACAACACCTGTTCTTTCTTTTCTTAAATTTCTTGTTTCCATCAGGCTCATTAATTATTAATTATCTGTTGTTCTCTTTGATGCAACTCCGTTTTCAGACGGGCGATTGTTCTGCGTAAGTGTTTGATTTGCGCCGGATTGTCCAACGGAGAAATACTGTGATTTATCTTCATCTGATTCAGAGAAACCGCCTCTGCTTCTATTTTCTCTCTCAACTCTTTGGTACTAAGTCCTTTTACTTCTACATTCTTCATAACTCCTACACATTTTCATTTTTAATGTCATAATCGCGACGCACGACAAACTTTGTTGTCACGGGAAGTTTTTGTGCTGCAAGCCGCAACGCTTCTTTTGCAATATCAAAGGAAACTCCCTCGACTTCAAATATCATCCGTCCCGGTGTTACCGGAGCGACAAAGCCTTCCGGGTCTCCCTTACCTTTACCCATACGCACATCGGCAGGTTTCTTTGTAATGGGCTTATCCGGAAAAATCCTGAGCCATACCTGACCCTGACGCTGCATATATCTTGTCACTGCCACACGGGCTGCTTCGAGCTGGCGGCCGGTGAGCCATTTAGTTCCCAACGATTTGATTCCGAACGAACCGAATGCCAACTGATTACCACGCTGCGCGAAACCTTTTGCACGGCCTTTTTGCGGCCTTCTGTATTTTACTTTTTTAGGTTGTAACATAACACTTAATTTTCATGTTTAACGATTCGTCTTTTCTCTATCTCTATCTCTGTTGTCCCGGTCTCCCCTGTCCCGATCCCGGTCTCTGTCTCTGTCCCGGTCTCTGTCGCCTCTTCTTCTCTTAAAAGGTTTATCTCCGCGTCCCGAATTTTCGTTTTTACGACCCAAGTCTTTCGACGATGTAAACGAAGGCGCCAAATCTCTCTTTCCATACAGTTCGCCGCGGCAGATCCAGACCTTGATTCCCAAAAGACCTACTTTTGTCAGAGCTTCGGCTAAGGCATAGTCAATATCGGCACGGAATGTATGCAGCGGCGTACGGCCTTCCTTATACATTTCCGAACGCGCCATTTCCGCCCCGTTCAAACGACCGGATACCAATACCTTTATTCCTTCGGCGCCCAGACGCATCGTTTGGGCAATCGCCGTCTTAACGGCGCGACGGTAGGCGATCTTTCCTTCCAGCTGACGGGCAATATTATTTGCCACAATCACGGCGTCCAATTCCGGACGTTTTATTTCAAAGATGTTGATCTGAACTTCCTTATCGGTAATTTTTTTAAGCTCTTCCTTCAGTTTGTCGACCTCCGAGCCGGCTTTTCCGATGATGATACCGGGACGTGACGTACACACGGTAATGGTGATCAGTTTCAGCGTACGTTCTATCACAATACGCGAAATGCTTGCCTTTGCCAGACGGGCATTCAGATATTTACGGATCTTGCTGTCTTCCAACAACATGTCACCATAATTCTTTCCGCCGTACCAATTGGAGTCCCAACCGCGAATAATTCCTAAACGATTACTAATCGGATTTACTTTCTGTCCCATCTACAATTAATTTTGACTTTCATTATTATATTCAGTATCATTCTTCACAACATCATTTTTCACAACAGCCTTTGTATCGACGAACAAAGTAACGTGATTCGAACGTTTGCGGATACGGTAGCCGCGACCCTGCGGCGCCGGACGCATCCGTTTCAATGTCGTAGAACAGTCCACGTTTACTGATGTTACATATAACTCTCCACTTTCCGCTTTGCGTTCATTCTTTTGCTCCCAGTTGGCAATTGCTGAACGTAACAGTTTCTCCACTTTAGCCGCAGCTTCCTTGTTCGAGTATTTCAAAACTCCCAATGCGCGGAAGACTTCCATGCCGCGGATCATGTCTACCACAAGACGCATCTTGCGCGGCGAACTCGGCACATTACGCAACCTTGCAAAAGAAACGCTCTTTAGAGCTTCTTTTCTCACCTCTGCTGATATTCTTTTTCTTGCACCCATAGTCTAATAATTTATCTTTTATTACCGGCATGACCGCGGAATATGCGCGTCGGCGAAAATTCCCCTAATTTATGACCTACCATATTCTCGGTGATAAACACCGGAATAAACTTATTTCCATTGTGAACGGCTATCGTATGACCCACAAAATCCGGTGAAATCATGGATGCCCGCGCCCATGTTTTTATAACTGTTTTCTTGCCCGATTCATTCATTGTCAAAACTTTATTTTCGAGTTTAACATTGATATACGGACCTTTCTTTAACGAACGACTCATAGTTTTCCTTTCAATTAATCAGTTTACTTTTTCCTTCTCTCGATTATATAGCGTGAAGAAGATTTCTTCGGAGCTCTTGTCTTCAAGCCTTTAGCATACAAGCCTTTGCGTGAGCGAGGATGACCTCCCGTTGCACGTCCTTCGCCTCCACCCATTGGGTGATCGACCGGGTTCATGACAACGCCACGGTTTCGGGGACGACGTCCCAGCCATCTCGTACGACCGGCTTTTCCTGATTTTTCAAGTGCATGGTCGGAATTGCCCACGCCACCTATAGTCGCTTTACATGCCGACAATATCTTCCTTGTTTCTCCCGACGGCATTCTTATTATTACATAAGCGCCTTCTCTGGACGTCAACTGGGCAAAAGCTCCTGCCGAACGCACGAGTTTTGCGCCCTGACCCGGACGAAGTTCGATATTGTGAATAATTGTACCAACGGGTATATCCTTCATTGGTAACGCATTTCCTATCTCAGGCGCAGCATTGCTGCCCGACATCACTGTCTGGCCGACTTCCAGCCCGTTGGGAGCGACGATATAGCTTTTATATCCGTCCGCATAATACAACAGTGCAATACGCGACGTACGGTTTGGGTCGTACTCTATTGATTTCACCGTTGCCGGAATGCCATCTTTATTTCTCTTGAAGTCGATCAGTCGGTATCTGCGTTTGTGGCCGCCTCCGATATAACGCATTGTCATTTTACCGGTATTGTTACGGCCTCCCGAACGATTCTTTCCTGCGACAAGAGATTTCTCCGGTGTACTTGCAGTGATTTTATCAAATGCACCGATAATTTTGTGTCTTTGCCCCGGGGTTGTGGGCTTTAATTTACGTATTCCCATCTCTTCTATCAAATATTACTGAAGAAGTCGATTGTCTCTCCTTCTTTCAAAGTTACTATTGCTTTTTTATATGAATCCTGACGGCCGGTGATGACGCCCGATTTTGTATAGCGGCTTTTCATCTTTCCGGAATAATTCATCGTATTCACGCTGACAACACTCACATGATACATCTCTTCAACGGCTTTCCGTATCTCCAGTTTGTTTGCATTCGGAGAAACGCGAAAACCAAAGCGGTTCGGTGTTTTTTTCGTAATTGCCGTCTGTTTTTCCGTTACTATCGGCTTAATAATAATTCCCATTTCGCTACCTCCTTATGAATTTAAATTTTCCTCAATTATAGCTATCGAACTCTCCGTGAGAAGCAGGTTTGCCGCGTCAAGAACCTTGTATGTATTCAGTTCGGAAACGGTAACGATGTCGGCAGACTTAAGATTACGAGCCGACAAATATACGAATTTATTGTTTTCCGTCAATACCAGAAGGATTTTCTTCCCTTCGAGGCTAAGGTCTTTCATGAAAGTAATAAATTCTTTCGTCTTCGGCGCATCCATCGTAAAATCTTCCACTACGGTGATTGCATTTTCCTTTGCCTTATAAGAGAGTGCCGACTTGCGAGCCAGCAATTTCACTTTCTTATTCAGCTTGAAACTGTAATCGCGCGGCTTAGGTCCGAACACACGTCCTCCGCCCACCAGTACGGGCGATTTGATATCGCCGCGGCGAGCGCCTCCGCTCCCTTTCTGGCGTATCAGTTTACGCGTACTTCCCGTTATTTCGCTTCTTTCCTTGGATTTGTGCGTACCTTGGCGACGGTTCGCCAAATGCTGCTTCACATCCAGATATATTGCATGATCATTCGGTTCAATTCCAAAAACCGCATCATTAAGAGTAACCGTTCTCCCGGTATCTTTTCCCTTTTTATTTAATACGTTCAGTTCCATATTCTTATACTTCTACCAATAAAATTGAACCTTTTGCACCGGGAACAGAACCTTTTACCATTAAAATGTTTTGTTCCGGCAATACTTTTATCACCTCCAGATTTTGAACCGTCACACGGGCATTACCCATCTGACCGGCCATGCGCGTACCTTTGAATACTTTCGCCGGATACGAACAGGCGCCGATACTGCCCGGTTTACGCTGACGGTCGCTCTGACCGTGCGTCATCTCGCCTACGCCGCCAAATCCATGACGTTTCATAACGCCCTGGAATCCCTTTCCTTTAGATGTTCCGACTACATCGACAAACGTAATATCGTTCAAAAACTCTGCAGTAATCACATCTCCGGGTTTATACTCTTTATTAAACCCCTTGAACTCGGCCAAGTATCTTTGCGGAGCTACGCCTGCTTTTTTGAAGTGACCGGCTTCGGGTTTCGTCGTATGCTTCTCTTTCTTTTCATGGAAGCCCAACTGAATCGCCCTGTAGCCGTCTTTTTCTTCTGTTTTAATCTGCGTAACAACGCAAGGACCTACTTCGATAACAGTGCATGGAAGATTTTTTCCCTCGGCACTGAATACGGATGTCATTCCGATTTTTTTTCCTAATAATCCTGGCATTTCACTTTATTATTTAAATTATCACTTATTGCTTACGATTTGTTTTGCCCGCAAGCTTATACTTTAATCTCAACCTCAACTCCGCTCGGCAATTCCAGTTTCATTAACGCATCAACCGTCTTGGGCGTTGAACTGTAAATATCGATCAATCTTTTGTATGAAGACAATTCGAACTGTTCACGAGATTTCTTATTGACAAAAGTTGAGCGGTTTACAGTAAAAATACGTTTATGCGTAGGCAGTGGAATCGGGCCGCTCACTACGGCGCCGGTAGCCTTCACGGTCTTAACGATCTTCTCCGATGATCTGTCGACCAGCGAATAATCGTAAGATTTTAATTTAATTCTGATTTTCTGGCTCATATTATTATTATTAAATTATTTGATCAGATCAACACGTCCCTGCATTTCGGTAAGCACCTGTTTGGCTATCGACGAAGAAACCTGTTCGTAGTGTGAGAACTGCATCGAAGAGGTCGCGCGGCCGGATGTGATTGTACGCAACACCGTCACATAGCCGAATGTCTCGGCCAAAGGCACCTTTGCCTTCACGATACGTGCGCCGGTACGGCTTGATTCCATTCCTTCCACCTGACCGCGACGTTTATTCAGGTCGCCGATAACATCTCCCATATTTTCTTCGGGCGTCACCACCTCAATTTTCATAACCGGTTCCATTAAAACAGGCCCGGCTTTCACACAGGCATTTTTGAACGCCTGAATAGCGCAAATCTCAAACGACAACTGGTCCGAATCGACCGCGTGGTAAGAACCGTCCTTCAGCACTACTTTCAGTTTATCCAGCGAATATCCGGCAAGTACGCCATTATTCATCGCTTTGGCAAAACCGTTCTGCACGGAAGGAATATATTCTTTCGGCACATTACCGCCCTTAACCTCGTCAACAAACTGAAGATGTCCTTCAAAATCAGGATCCGCAGGCCCTACGCTCACAATAATATCAGCGAATTTACCGCGACCTCCCGTCTGCTTCTTATAAACTTCACGCAACTCCACGGTTTTTGTGATAGCTTCTTTGTACGACACTAACGGACGACCCTGATTACATTCTACCTTAAATTCACGACGCAAACGGTCGACAATAATTTCGAGGTGAAGTTCGCCCATACCGCGGATAACGGTCTGGCCTGTATCTTCATTCGTTTCAACGCGGAATGTAGGATCTTCTTCCGCCAGTTTGGACAATCCCGTCCCCAGCTTATCCATATCCTTCTGGGTCTTAGGCTCTATCGCAATACCGATAACCGGTTCCGGGAATACCATGGATTCCAGTATGATCGGATGGCCTTCGTTACACAGCGTGTCGCCGGTACGTATATCCTTGAAACCCACGCCTGCACCGATATCGCCGCAGCCGATTTTTTCCATCGGATTCTGCTTGTTCGAATGCATCTGGAATAAACGGGAGATACGTTCTTTCTTGCCGGAACGTGTATTAAGAACATAAGAGCCGGCATTCATTTCCCCGGAATAAACGCGGAAGAAGCATAAACGGCCTACGTACGGGTCTGTTGCGATCTTAAAGGCTAATGCCGTCAGAGGTTCTTCCGCAACAGGCTTGCGTGTTATTATTTTTTCGGGATCATCCGGGTCATGCCCTTCAATGGCCTGTGTATCCTCCGGACTCGGCAGATACAGGCAAACGGCATCCAATAAAGTCTGCACACCCTTGTTTTTAAACGATGATCCGCAAATCATCGGGTTGATCCGCATGGCAAGCGTGCCTTTGCGTATCGCGGCATGTATTTCGTCTTCCGTTATTTTCGAAGGATCATCAAAATACTTCTCCATGACTACATCGTCACATTCGGCAACGGTTTCAAGCATTTTATCGCGCCACTCCTGCGCTTCCGCCAGCAGGTCGGCCGGGATGTCTTCAATACTGTATTCGGCGCCCATTGTTTCGTCGTGCCAGAAAATCGCTTTCATGGCAATCAAATCCACTACTCCTTTAAATTTCTCTTCCGCGCCGATCGGTATCTGTATCGGACAGGGAAATGCGCCTAACACGTCGTGCACCTGACGTACAACTTCGAAGAAATTTGCGCCGGAACGGTCCATTTTATTTACATAACCGATACGGGGTACATTATATTTATCCGCTTGGCGCCAGACGGTTTCCGACTGAGGCTCAACACCGCCGACAGCACAAAACGTAGCTACCGCGCCGTCGAGGATACGCAACGAACGTTCTACCTCAACCGTAAAATCGACATGCCCGGGGGTATCGATCAGATTAATTTTATATTTTTCGTCATTATAAGTCCAATAGGTCGTAGTTGCAGCGGATGTGATCGTAATACCACGTTCCTGTTCCTGCTCCATCCAGTCCATTGTAGCTGCTCCGTCATGCACTTCGCCGATCTTATGAGTGAGACCGGTATAAAAAAGTACACGTTCGGAAGTTGTTGTTTTACCCGCATCGATATGTGCCATAATACCGATGTTTCTTGTATATTTCAATATTTCGTCTGCTTTACTCATCTTTACTTTTTATATTATATTAAAAGCGGAAGTAAGCGAAAGCGCGGTTTGCTTCGGCCATACGGTGCATATCTTCCTTTCGTTTGAAAGCGCCGCCCTGTTTGTTGAAAGCATCAACAATTTCCGCACTCAGCTTATCCGACATGGATTTGCCCCCCCTTTTACGGGCATATTCGATTAAATTCTTCATTGAAATAGATTCCTTACGATCCGGGCGGATCTCGGTAGGCACCTGAAAGGTTGCCCCACCTACACGGCGAGACTTAACCTCTATCAGAGGAGTAATATTTTCGAGCGCTCCTTTCCAGATTTCGAGCGCTGATTTTTCTTCATTCGGCAATTTTGCCTTTACTTTATCCAAAGCGGAATAAAAAATATCGAATGCGATACTTTTCTTACCATCATACATCAAGTGATTCACAAATCTTGTGACCCTTGTATCTCCGTACATCGGATCCGGCAGGATCTGACGTTTCTTTGGCTTTATTTTTCTCATTTTGTCTCAAAATTTCGTTTTTGTCTTTTGGTTGTTGATTCGTTTATTTCTTCAACAGCTACACTAAGCCGTTTACTCAACCCTCATCATCTCAAAATCAAATATCCAATAAACTAAAAACAGATTTATAATTACTGATAAAACTCTCCTTTTTATGAAATAAATTATTTCTTCCCTTTAACAGCGCCCTTAGCAGCAGCTCCTTTAACGGCAGCTCCCGGTTTGGGACGTTTCGCGCCGTATTTCGAACGGCGTTGCGTACGACTTGCAACACCGGCCGTATCCAGCGTACCGCGAACAATATGATAACGCACGCCGGGTAAATCTTTCACACGTCCGCCGCGAACCATCACGATGGAGTGTTCCTGCAGATTGTGACCTTCTCCCGGAATATAAGAATTAACCTCCTTATGGTTCGTAAGACGAACGCGGGCTACTTTACGCATTGCCGAGTTAGGTTTCTTCGGCGTAGTCGTATACACGCGAACACACACGCCCCGTCTCTGAGGGCAGGCATCCAAAGCCGGAGATTTTCCCTTAACCGCCAATTTCTCTCTTCCTTTTCTTACTAATTGTTGAATTGTAGGCATCTTTCTACTTTTTTACTCAATTTAAAATTCAATTTTTCCCTTTTACGGGGGTGCAAAGATACGAACGATTTTAATATAAACAACTTTTTTCCCGCTTTTTTTTACAAAAAAACAATTTTCACCAAAAAAACACGCCGTTCATCCGGAGCAAACCGCACGGAATTTTTCACAACAGAATATACTATCAGGGAAAAATCGAAACGGGATATTCACTGAATTTCAAAATTTTCAGGACGAACATATCTTTGTATTTAGCACGAAGATTAAACAATTTTTTCCAATCCTCCACGTTTTATTTTTGTAAATCCAAAAATACCCTGATTATGTTATTGAATCGTCTGAAGAAAAGCATGTCGTTACGGATTGTGAACCTGCTGGGACTGTCCGTTATTTTTGCGTGTATGGTGGCATCGTATGCGTATGTGAAGCACGAGATGAGTTACGACCGTTTTCATGAAAAGGCCGGCCGGATTGCCCGTTTGGC
>JAITDQ010000283.1 GCA_031282485.1 Tannerella sp.
ACCGACGGCTTTAACCGCGCCATCGAAAAAGCGCGCGCCGAGGGCTATACAACCGTTAGATTTGCTCCCGGAGAATACTTAGTCGCCTGCATAAGCGATGTTACGACCTATCCCACCGACGGCATTTTCCTTTATTCGAACATGAACTTCGACTTGGGTGACGCTGTGTTTTACGTCGAGCCGAACGGCAGCTACAGCTATGGCGTCTTTCAGCTCGAACGGCTCGAAAACGTGACCGTCACCGGCGGCGAAATCATCGGCGACAAGGATGTGCACGACTATACCCCGTCGGCAACCGGTCTGAAACACGCTTACGGCGCGGCCTTTCATATCCTTTCGTGCGAAAATGTCCTTATTAAAAACGTAAAAGTGAGTTCCGTCATCGGTATGGGCATCCGGATATACTCCTACGCGGATATGCACATGTACCAGATGTTTCCCACGGAGAATATCCGAATAACGGGCTGCGAATTTGATGACTGCGGCTTCACCGGAATCGAAGTTTCCCACGCCGTTCACGCGGAGTTTGACAACAACCGGTTTACGAACTTTTCCAACCGCTTGGGCAACACCAGTTCGTGGGATGTTTGCGGCATACGCACCGTGCGGTGGCTAAACTCGAAGAATCTCTACGACCAGCTGACGAAAGATATAAAAATTCACGATAACTATTTCGAAAACTGCGGCTCCGTGGTCACGGTCAACGTCGAAGACTGCGAAATAACCGATAACCGTTCCGCAGGCGGCATGATGGGGATTTATGGCGGTCACAGGGTGAAAATCTACCGGAATACGATTACAGAGGGGATTATCCAGTTTGGCGAAGGCGAGGCGTATCACAATGAAGACATCTGCGTCCCGACCGAAGGGGCGAACGGAAACGACTGCACGCTGCGCTATGCCGAGATCATCCATCAAACCGGGACATTCCGCTGCGACTGACAGGAGCTTCGCAAATTAAAAATTAAAAATTAAAAGATATATGTTTTACTTTCAATCAATGAAATATTCCAGTCTCTACGCTACGCTAAAGCTCTTTGCCTGTTTCTTCGTTTGCTTTTCCTGCATCACGGAAAGCCGGGTAATTGAGACTGAAACGGAAGAGCGCGTCTATGTCATCAACAATGACGAGTTCGGCATTCGCTCCGACCGCACCGGCGCCCGCGCTACCAACGACGGCCTCAACGCCGCGCTGAAACAGGCGAAAAAGGAGGGCTACCGTACCGTCAAACTCACGCCGGGAGACTATCTGCTGGTCGCCAGCGGCAGGGGCTACGAGAACCACGGAGGCATCTTCGTGCCGAGCGACATCACGTTCGACCTGACCGGCGCCAGACTGTATGTCGAGCCGAACGCTTACACCGAATACAGCTTGATACGCCTTGACATGGTGGAAAATGTAACCGTCTTTGGCGGTCACCTGACGGGCGATAAGAATGAACATGACTACGAAACCAACCCGGGCACGCACGAGTTCGGTTCGGGCATTATCATCCTCTCCTCGAAAAACATCACCATCCGGGACATGAGAATCGAACAAATGACGGGCGACGCCATCGGCATGGGTTCCGTGGCCAGTCCCGGCGGTCCGAACGAGAGGCGCATGAACGACAACGTCAAAATCCTGAACTGCGACATGTCCCACTGCCGCCGGCAGGGAATCAGCATAGGACATTCGAAGAACGTGGAGATTGCCCACAACAAAATATACAACATTACCGGCACTCCGCCCGGATGTGGAATAGATATTGAGCCGGGCGGGAGTAACCCCGGCGAACCTTTCTGGACAGAATATGTGAGGGACGTGTTTATCCACCACAACGAATTTCGGGATACGTGGCAGGAAGGGCTGTGTATCGTAAACAGCAGCACGTCGGACATTGAAGCGTCGGACAATTATTTTGAAAATTCGGGCATCGTCATCAACCGGAGTCCGGCCAGAATCCGTCTCTTGCGCAATACATTAAAAGGCGGATATCAGTCCTACATGGTGGCGCTGAAAAATACCATCGACGTTTACATGCCGCTGGAAGGCCCCAACAAAAATGTCTTGGAGTACCCGACAACCGTCTATAACTGTTCCACCCAAACGGGCTACATCAAGGAAACGGACAATTATACGAAATGCGATTAATCCCGATCCCGGCGAAATCTTTTTTTGAGGTGCCGGAGAACTGATGTTTTGTCAACAGAACATTAGTATATTTGTCACCGGATTCTATATATTTCCTAACCGTAAACTGTGTGTATCACGAACGTGATACACATATATCACACTCGTGATACAGTTGTATCACAGGTGTGATATACTTGTATCACATCTGTGATACGAACAGTATAAAGGTTCGAATGATATAGATCATACCCCGTAACAGATGAGTTGTTACGGTATAAAACAATAAATAATCGACAGTAAACAGTAAAGCAATAGCATTGTACTGCGATTTTTATGAGAACCCGCAATCGGGAAAAAACGGTTTTGCCTCAAAAACCGGCGCTGAGTTCATTCAGTTCCGCATCCGTTGCGAAGCCGCCGGTTTGGATGACGATGCGGTGGCGGAACGTGACCGGTTCGCCGCGTTTCAACACCAGCCGGGACAACGGATTTGACGGATTAAAAACCTGACTCCCCAGATTGTTGTGCGCAAAAAGGCCATACCCTCTCGCATGCGAATGAGCGGGATAGCCCGGATTGTCCGCATGGTCGATGATGGCAAGCGTGATTTTCTCACCGTCTTTTTCGGCCGAAAGGCTCACCCAACGGGCAGGTTTGCCCCATACGTTCGCCTCCGTTTCCTGTCCTTCGCTGTTGCGGTAACGGCCGTTGACGCCTTCGTTGTTCATCACGGGAACAGACGTAGGATTGCCCGCCGCATCGAGGAATACGGCCGAACCCGTCGAAGGCTCTTCGAACGCACGGTCGACACGTATGCCGATCAGTCCCTCCTTGCTGTCGGTGAAAATGACGGAATCCTGTTGCGCGGTGAGCGTTGTCGTGCGGTCGATGATGCGCCGGTCGCCCTTGCCGCTGAAGATGTAACTCACGGCTTCCCGGAGCAACACCGTACCCTGATAATCGACCCAGTCACATTCGACGGCCAGTTCGCCGCCTTCGGCTTTCGTGATGCGGCGGTGGCGGATGGAACCGTAGCCGGACTTCCGGTCGGCGGGTATTGCGAAAGAGTTGTTCCAGAAATCCAGACCGTTGACATCGCCGAAATTGAACCACAGACCGACATGATGCGGATGGTCAACACGTTCGCCCGGACGCGGGTCGCGCGGGAAACCCCGCACAACCGTCGTCCCCTTCGCCGTAAGGAGCGGATAAAGCGCCGGTTTTTCCAAATCACCGGGATAGATGTATGAAGTAAAAAGTTTGCCGTCATACAGCACATCCACTTTGGAGTTCTCCTCATCAACGACAAATTTAACGGCGCTTTCCCTGCACCCCTGCATGATAAAACACATTGTAAAAAATAACAGTAACCTTTTCATCGCAATCTATTAAATTTTTTCCGGTAAGACGAATGGCGGGCGGTATTCGCGCGTCCGCATACGGTTTGCATCCTCATCGCCGATAAACTGTTCGGCAACGGGGTCGAAGTCCAGCTGACGGCCAAGCCGGTACGAGATATTTCCCAGATGCGCCAGCGCCGACGAGAGGTGTCCCGTCTCGACCGGGCCATTCTGCAAGCTCATGTCGCGGGCGCGGATAGCGTCGAGCCAGTTTTCGAAATGAAGCGTCAGCTCGCCCGGCTCGGAGCGCGACGGGCCTTTTTCCCGTTTTTCGCCAAGATACGTTTCGTACGTATCATAACCTTTTATAACCATATATCCCTTATCGCCGTAGAAAATATTGCCCACGCCCGCGCCGTCTTCGAGATTCGTACACCAGTTGCGCACTTCAAACTGGATGATTTTCCTCTCTTTCGGATAATGATAGATAGACGTCTGTATTTCCGGCACCTCCTTACAGTCATCCCAGAGGAATTTCCCGCCCATTGAAGTGATGCGTTCGGGCAGTCCGGCGTCCAGTCCCCACATGCAGAGGTCTGTCTCGTGGATACCCTGATTGCCGACATCCCCATTGCCGTAATTCCAGTGCCAGTGCCAGTTGTAATGCACCAGATTGCGCGTGAACGGCGCCATCGGGGCAGGCCCGCACCACAAATCGTAGTCCAGCCCGTCCGGTATTTTCGAGATACCCTTGTTGCCGATGTCGGGACGCCAGCGATACACGAGGCCGCGCGCCATATAAACCCGACCTATCAGCCCCTCGCGCAGATGCCTGACCGCTTCGCGAATAGCGACCGAGCTGCGCAACTGCACACCATGCTGCACGATACGATTATATTTATAAGCCGCTTCAATCATCTTCCTCCCTTCATAGATATTGTGCGTAGCCGGCTTCTCGACATACACATCCTTACCCGCCTGACAGGCAAGAATCACCTGCAGGGCATGCCAGTGATTAGGCGTCGCAAGCGTGACGGCGTCGATGTCCCTGCTCTCGTACAGTTTGCGGAAATCCTGCTCGACAGCGACTTTCCGGTTGTATTTTTCCTCAAACCGTTTGGCGCTTTCTTTCAAAAGCGTCATATCGGGGTCGCAAAGTGCGGCCACGACTGCGTTTTTCTGTTTCATCACCTCTTCGATATGCGTTTTGCCCCGTCCGTTAACGCCCAGTACGGCGACGCGGATGCGGTCGTTCGCACCGAACGCATCCTTCGGAACAACCGTCGGCCGGACGATTCTGTTCACAACCTCACTCCCAAACACTGCCGGCGTAAGCGCCGAAGCCACGGCGCCCGTTGCGGCTGCCGATAAAAATTCTCTTCTCGATTTGTTCATAATCATCTTTTTTTATTTGATATTCGACTTATTTCAAAGGATATATGGTTTACACGCTTAGTGTTTTTCCAAACACACTGTTTCACGGTCAATCACGTAACAAAAATATGCATAAATTTGATAAACGCCAAACAAGTGATATTTTTTTTCACATTTATATTTCATTCGGCAAGATTTTGTGCATTACAGGGTCAATACGCTGCAAAATCAATCACGCATACATGCCGGTAAAACGGATACGCCGTCATTGCCGCGCCGCCGGCAGCCAACTGTTCATTAAAAACTAAAATTATTTTGCAATGCTCGAAGCTTTTACTACCTTTGTCTTCAAAATTAATACAGCAATGGAAATAATGATACGCAAAATCGTTCCGGTTATTTTGGCCTTTACGATTACTTCACTTTGCAGCGCCCGGCAGCCGGATGAGGACAACCGCGCATCGCGGCCCGACGATGTGTTGCGGAAGATGCTGCCGGCCATACCGGACGATATAACGGAACCGTCGCAGCGCGCCGCATGGCTCGTCCTGCATTACTGGGATAAATATGATTTCGGCGATACCGTTTTTCTGATGACGGACAACCTGCTGGAACGCAGTTTCGTTGATTACGTGGATGTCCTGTCTTTAGTGCCCGGAGACGCGGTGGATAAGTCCGTCGCCCTGCTGATGAAAAAGGCGGAAGAACAGAGAACGGTATTTCTCTTCCTGTCGAAACTGAGCGAACGGTATCTTTACGAACCGGATTCGCCGGTATGTGACGAAGAAAAATTAATCCCGTTTTTACAGCAGGTGATTAAATCGTCTTTGCTCAGTGATACGGAAAAAATACGTCCGGGGTTTCTGCTTGAGAGCATAATGAAAAACCGTGTCGGACACACGGCTAACGATTTCACGTATACTTTGAAGGACGAAAAAACCGGTATGCTGCACGCTGTCAACGCCGATTACGTATTGCTTTATTTCAACGATCCCGAATGTGAAGATTGCCTTATGATGACGCGAAAACTCATGGTATCGCCGGTAATAAACGGGTTTATCAAACAGGGAAAACTGAAGATACTGGCCGTTTATACGAACGACGACCTGAAGGCATGGAAAGAACATGCCGCGTCCGTCCCGATCTCATGGATTTATTCACGCGACGCCGGACAGAAAATAAATATGGGAGGCATCTACAATATTAAGCGGTTTCCAGCGATATATCTTTTGGACAAAGACAAAAAAGTCATTCTGAAAGATACTGCTTTTGAGAAACTTGAAGATTATTTCAACAGGCAACAATAAAAAGATTATGGAAGAAAAAAAAATAAAACTGAGAGTACAGGGACTCACAAACAGCCAGATACAGTCAGGCGCATACGCTTTGGTTCTGGCCGAAGACGGGCCGAGACGCATACCTGTTATCATCGGAATGTTTGAAGCGCAGTCTATCGCACTGGCGCTTGAAGAACTGACGCCCCCGCGCCCGCTTACCCACGATTTGTTCATGGGATTTATCAAATCGGCCGGCTTTAGAATGAAAGAGGTGTTTATAAACAAATTTGACGACGGGGTGTTTTATTCGGAAATAACGCTGACCGACGCAACACGTGAAATACGTCTGGACTCGCGGCCTTCCGATGCGATTGCACTTGCCCTGCGGTATAACTGCAACATCTATACGACGGAAGCAATCATGAGGAAATGCGGTATCGTCATTGACGAAAACATTCGCGACGAGGAACACGAAATGGAGCCTTTGCCCGAAGAGCTTACTCCGGATGATTTACAGGATATCGCCAAACTGCAAAAACAGCTGCGCATACTGAAAAAGAAAGACCTCCGGGAGCGCATAGCAAAAGCCGTGTCCGAAGAAAATTACGAATTTGCGAAAATATATAAGGACGAATTATTGCGCAGGGAAGAAGAGCGCAGAAAAGGTTAACGTCACAGGAATGGAACATCTGTTTTATGCGCCCGATATTGCATCCGTCCCGGAATTACCCGAAGATGAATCACAGCACTGCGCCCGCGTATTACGACTTAAAGCCGGAGACCGTATAGCCGTCACCGACGGCAAAGGTTTTCTGTACGAGGCTCGTTTGGTCGATGCGCATCCCGGGCATTGCCGTATCGACATCACGGAAAGGGTGAAACAAAAACCTTTGTGGAACTTCGATGTCCACATTGCCGTATCGCCGGCAAAAAACATGGACAGAATGGAATGGTTCGTCGAGAAAGCGACCGAAATAGGGATAAACAGGATAACCTGCCTGCGTTGCCGTTATTCGGAACGGCGCGAAATTAAATTGCAGCGACTGTACAGGATTGCAGTCAGCGCTATGAAACAGTCGCAGAAAACCGTGCTTCCCGAAATAAACGAAATCATGGATTTCCAAAAATTCATCCTGCACAACACCGCGGACACGGGCGGATATAAAATGATCGGACATTGCTCCGACGGCGAAAAAAAATTAATAAAAGATATATACAGACCGGGCAAAAATGCTCTTATACTGATCGGCCCGGAAGGGGATTTCAGCAGTGAGGAAATAGACGCGGCCTTATCGGCGGGATTTTCTCCGGTTTCGTTAGGCGAAAGCCGTTTGCGTTCGGAAACGGCCGCATTAGTTGCCTGTCACACAATTCATGTTTTAAACCAATAATAATAACGAGTATGAAATATTTTAAATACATATTGATTTTAGCTTTAACATCAGGCATGAAGCCATGCCTGTCACAAAACAGCAGCTCATACGGGTCAACGGATTACCGCATTGAGGCGTTCGGTTCGGCCACAAAAGGCGGTTATACGCCATTCTGGATTGCCGGCAACCGGTATGGAACCGTTCCGTTAGACGCCGGCAACGGATACCTGCGTGCCGGGACATTCCACAACCGGGCGGCCGGGAAAAATATACGCTGGGGCGCGGGGCTGGACGTCATCGCAAGTTCGCCGCGTTATCGTCATGTTTACATTCAACAAATATATGTGGAAGCAGGATATAAATGGCTCAGCATGACGATCGGCAGTAAGGAAAATTACACCTCTCTGTGGGATAAAAACCTGAGCAGCGGCGATATGGTTTTTTCCGCCAATGCCCGCCCCATGCCGGAAATAAATATTTACACCCCGCAGTTCACGGCCGTTCCGGGTACGAACGGATTCCTGCAATTCCGGGGAAATTTTGCCGTAGGACGCTCTTTCGATACGGATTACCTGAAACAGTTAAAAAACAACCTGCATTATATCGAAAACGTGTTATGGCATCATAAATCTTTACACATACGACTGCTGGACACTCATCATAATTTCCCCCTGACGGCGACACTCGGAGTTCGCCACCATGCCCAGTGGGGGGGCGTATCCACGAATCCCGCCGAAGGAGTTCAGCCTCATTCGATAAAAGATTTCGTACGCATCATTATGGGAAGATCCGGGGGCGACGACGCATCCCTGTCGGCACAGGTAAATGTTTTGGGTAATCATTACGGGAGTTATGACCTGAATTTCGGATATCTTTCTCCCCTGTTTGACATTCATTTATACAAACAGCACTTCTTCGACGACATGTCGGGAGTAGAATTATTCAACCTTCCGGACGGTTTATACGGCGTTCAGGTTGACATTTCGGATTTTCCCCTCATAAACAAAGTCGTCTTCGAATATCTTTACACGAAAAATCAAAGCGGCCCTGCACATTATATTATATACGACCACAGCGCATATCCCGGTTACGGCGGCGGAAGTGACGAATACTACAATAACGGGGAATATACTACGGGCGTTTCCTATTTCAACCGGAGTCTCGGTTCGCCGTTAATCACCTCTCCCGAATACAATAAGGACGGGCGCATCGGCTTCAAAAACAATCGCATACAGGCATGGCATATCGGCATTGACGGGTATTTATCCGGGCAAGTTGCATATCGCGTCCTGATGACAAATGCCGAAGGCTGGGGTACGCCGATCAGGCCGTTCCGGAAGAAAACAAACGACTTCACCTGTGCAGTGAAAATATCATACTGCCACCCGCGTCTGGAAGGCTGGCTTTTTTCGGGAGAGATCGGAGCCGACCGGGGCTCGCTTTACGGCAATAATTCGGGCGTCGCAATATCAATAAGCAAAACAGGTCTTATCAAAGCTTGGAAATAACAGCCGGATATATTTCGCGTGGGATGGTTTTGTGTATAAACAAATTACGAATTACGACGGGTTACTCGTAATTCGTAATTAATTTCGCTTGTGCACAAAACCATGCCGCGCACAGTATAATTCCACAGCCCGGGTCAATGTTTATTTATGGCGGCTTCTTCCTGTGTAACGTCGGGGCGTTCGGTCGTTGATGATTATTCGGCAATCAATTCGTTTATTTTATTTTCCAGTTCTTTCCCGCGCAGATTTTTTGCTATAATTATTCCGTCGGGATCGAGCAGGAAAGTGGTCGGATAACCGTATACATTATATTTTTGTGTAATGGTGTTGACTTCGTCCGACAATATTTGCGTCCATGTAATGCCGTATTTTTCTATCATGCTTTCCAACGCATCCGGTGTACTGCTGCCAACGATCCCGATGATCTCAACTTTGGATTTGTCCATGTTTTCATACATCGTTTTCAGATGCGGCAGTTCCTCCATACAGGGACCGCACCACACTGCCCAAAAGTCAATAAACAGATACTTCCCTTTGTAGTTATCCAGTGTAACATCGGCTTTCGACTTGAAGTCCTGCCCTTCAAACGGAATGGCCTTGAAACCTTTTTGTGTGGAGTAGAGTTGGTTTTTGGGCAAATCCGTTTTTTTCAGGATCATCACATTCCTGTTTAAGTTAATGCCCTTGTATGCATACACTTCTTCACCGAAAGCCAGATATTCATTTTCCGAAATCATATCATCCCTTGAAACTTTTTTCCCGTTCTTCAAGCTGTCGTCCATCGGGATAAGATTTGTTTTGTGGTATGACAAATTCGTGAAACCACCGGAGATCGCAAATTCTTTTCCTTTAAATGTAGTGCTTGCATATTGTGAAAAATTACACATCCACAAATTGTATGGTTGCACGCGGGCAATGAATAACGCAACATTGTCCCGCACAATCCGGTTATTGGATAAACGCTCGTAAGTTACCGGAATCAAGTTATTCAATGCCAGTGAATCGCTGAAATCACTGTTTAAATCAAATGCTACCGGGGTGAATATGGCGTCATCGCCGAAATCAA
>JAITDQ010000368.1 GCA_031282485.1 Tannerella sp.
AAAAACAGGAACGACGTCACGTCGTTCCCATCAAAGCTAAAACTAAATCTAAACAAAAACACTAAAAATGATATCGCTCTTGGTCAAACAAGAGCTTTTATTTTCTTCTATCACGCACAAATTCATCGAAAAAATCCCTCTCTGCACTTTGATATTTTATAATCTGTTCTGCCGTCAGGATTTTTTTGAATTTCTCCAAGTATTCTTTGTCTAATTTATCTCTTTTCTCCTTAACTTCTTCGCGACATTTAAGCAATTTATTATACTCTTCTTCGGTTTTTCCTTCTTTATTCCTCAATTCGCGTTCTATCTTATGACACTCACGTCCTACTTCAAATTTCTTCTGCATCAACTCATTTTCCAATGGAATAAAAACAGACGCTTCCTTCGCCGTAAGACCGACTTTTTCTGTTATATAAGCATTTCGTTTTGCCATAAAAGCTTCTCTGTCAAAAGGCTTTTGTCCATCCTGATACCACTTGCGAACATGTCCGTGTGACGGTTGCAAGGCAGATATCAATAATGCGAAAAGGCATACGATAAAAAATCTCATTGTTTTCATTTTTTCTCAGTTATTCCAATAATCATCTATATAAGAAAGTGCATACTTATCCGTATACATATCATGAATATACTCCAGAAAATCATCATTTTCTTCCACCTCCGATTCCTGAGCCGAAGGTGGTACGGATATTGTGGTTTTTGCAAATGGACCGTTATCTTCCGAAGGAACGCCTGCCGTCTTATTCAAGACATTAAACAGGATTACCAGCCCAGCAAATACAGCGGCCATATACAACCACGGCTTAACGCGATCATATATGGAAATCGTTTTCGTCTGCTCCGCGGGAAGGTCAGGCAAACGGCTCATCATATTTTCCGTAAAGTTTTCAAAATAGCCATTGGGAACACGAAACGGATTCCTGTCCTTAAACGCATTTAATTTATTATTTATTTCCATAACATAGCCTCCTTTCTGCGGATAATTAGACTTACACCCGATTAAAAGGTTTAAATATCGTTTGTTAAAAATGCCTCTATTTTTTTCACCGCATGGTGATATGAAGCTTTCAACGCTCCGACCGAGGTGCCTAAAACCTCCGACATATCATCGTATTTCATATCATCATAATATTTCAGTGTAAAAACAAGACGCTGTTTCTCCGGCAAACTTAAAATAGCCTTTTGCAGCTTTTCTTCAATTTTATCTCCGTCAAAATACTCATCCGCCTTGAGCGTATCCAGCAGATAAACATCCGTATCGTCAAGGGGAACGCTGTTTATCGCACGCTGCCTGTTCAAAAACGTAATACATTCATTAACGGCGATCTTATACATCCATGTCGACAATTTCGCCTCTCCGCGAAAACTGTCAAGGTTTGCCCACGCTTTTAAAAAAGTATTCTGCAAGAGGTCATTCGCGTCTTCATGACCTAAAACCATCTTACGTATCTGCCAGTATAACTTTTCACTGTATACGGCAACAACCTCCCCGAACGCATCCCTTTGTGTTTTAGGGTCGCGCAATCGTTTCACCACATCTTCTTCTATATATTGCCGCATATGAATTAACTTTCAGTCTTCCACCGCACAAAGATAATGCAAACAGGCAGGAATACAAAATTTATTTGTTTATTTTATTCTCAAAACATTGTCCTGCATCCTTTTTTTGATTGAAAACAAGTGATTATTAATTAATAATACAGTTTTACCGTATCAGGCGTCGCCGGTACGGAATATCTGTTGCGGATGTATTGTTAAAATCTTTTTCACCGCACGGACTTGGAAAAATTAAATTTTTCACGTATGTTTGCCCCGTGAAGAAATAGTAGAGATTGTACCTTATGGCACTTAAACAGCAACAACAGCTTAAGCAGCAACAGCGTCTTTCGCCGCAACAGATACAGACGATCAGGATGTTGGAGCTTCCTGCGCTCGAAATTGAAGAACGGATTAAAAACGAACTTGATGAAAATCCGGCGCTCGAAGAAGGCATGGAACTTTCCGGCGAACAGGATTACGATATGGAGGACAACACTTCCGATAATCCGGATTTGAATGAAGACTTGTCGCTTGGAGACTATATGAACGAAGACGATATCCCGGACTATAAACTTACGGAATTAAGCAATAAGGAAGAACGCAGGGAAATCGTCCTTTTCAATAACGAACAGTCCCTTTCCGACTACCTTCTTCAACAGTTGCAGTTACACGAACTCTCCGAAAAGGAAAAGAAAATCAGTGAATACATAATCGGAAACCTTGATGACGACGGTTATCTGCGACGCAATATAAACGCAATCGCCGACGATATCGTATTCCAGTCGGGAGAAGATATCAGCGAAAAAGAACTGATCGAAATATTGAAGATCATACAGGATCTTGATCCTCCCGGCATCGGAGCGCAAAATTTGCAGGAATGTCTGATTCTCCAGTTAAAAAAACGTAAAAAAACAAGAGAAACGACACTGTCCATTGAGATACTGACAAATTATTTTGAGGAATTTACTCGCAAACATTATGATAAAATACAAAAAGCACTTGATATTGACGAAGAACAAATGAAAGCAATTGTACACGAAATCACATCCCTTAATCCTAAACCGGGGAGTAACTGGGATAATTCAATGACCACCCTGATGAATCGCGTAATCCCGGATTTCATCGTGGAAACGAATAACGGAGAAATATCTTTAACTCTTAACAATCGCGGCATTCCCAATTTACGGGTAAACCGGGAATATTCCAACATGCTGAAAGATTATACGGGCAATAAAGTCAATCAAACGCCGGAAATGCGTGACGCCGTAATTTTTGTAAAGCAAAAATTAGATGCCGCCCAGGGATTTATTGACGCCGTCCGTCAACGTCAGGAGACCCTGCAACGCACAATGGAAGCCATTATCCTTCTGCAGGAAGAGTTTTTTCTGACCGGAGACGAAAGCAAACTGAAACCAATGATACTTAAAGATATTGCAGAACGAACCGGCTATGATATATCTACCATTTCACGCGTAAGCAGCAGCAAATACGCGCAAACAAATTTCGGTATCTATCCGCTGAAATTCTTCTTTTCCGAATCTGCGCAGACGGAAAGCGGCGAAACAATCTCAACCCGCAAAACGAAACAGATAATAAAGGAGGTGATCGACACGGAAAACAAGAAAAAACCGGTCACAGACGAGGAACTCACCTCCATACTCAACGCGAAAGGATTCCTGATAGCACGCCGTACCGTGGCAAAATACCGCGAACAACTCGGAATACCTGTCGCACGAATGAGAAAAGAAATGTAAACCAACAGACAACGAATATGAATCCTATTGTAAGCATTATTATGGGCAGCACGTCAGACCTGCCGGTTATGGAAAAAGCAGCAGCATTTCTCGATGAAATGGAAATCCCTTTTGAAATGCACGCCTTATCGGCGCACCGTACACCGGAAGCGGTGGAAGCATTTGCAAAAGGCGCGGAAAAGCGCGGTATCAAGGTCGTCATAGCCGCAGCCGGAATGGCCGCGCATCTTTGCGGCGTAATTGCCTCCATGACGGCGATCCCGGTTATAGGCGTGCCGGTCAGTTCTTCACTCGACGGAATAGATGCGCTTTTGGCGATCGTACAGATGCCTCCGGGAATACCGGTCGCAACCGTGGGCATTAACGGCGCCCTGAACAGCGCAATCCTTGCCGCTCAAATACTTTCTACCGGCGACGGGGAATTAGGAAAAAAATTAGCCGCTTATAAAGAAAGCCTTAAAAATAAAATTGTCAAAGCGAACGAAGAACTGAAAAACGTTTCCTACAAATACAAAACCAATTAATGGATTTATTCAATTACAAACGCCGGACGTCGTCTGTTGTACAAATTGGAAATACGCCTTTGGGCGGAACAAATCCCGTGCGTATCCAGTCCATGGCCGGCGTTTCCACAATGGATACGGACGCTGCCGTCGAACAGGCCATACGCATGATAGAAGCCGGCGCCGAATATGTCCGTTTTACAGCCCAGGGCGAACGTGAAGCTCAAAATCTGCAAAACATACGCCGCGGTCTTAATGAGAAAGGATACGCCACGCCTCTCATCGCAGATATTCACTTCAATCCCAAAGCGGCCGACGTAGCTGCGTTATATGTTGAAAAAGTCCGTATTAATCCGGGTAATTACGTCGACAGGGCGCGTAAATTCGAAAAAACGGAATACACAGACCGGACGTATGCCGCAGAACTGCAAAAGATACGCGACCGTTTTGTTCCGTTCCTGAAACTGTGTCGCGAAAATAATACGGCGATACGCATAGGCGTTAACCACGGTTCACTTTCCGACCGTATCATGAGCCGGTACGGAGATACGCCCGAAGGCATGGTCGAATCATGCATGGAATTTTTGCGCCTGTGCGCCGACGAAAAATTTGATGACGTCGTCATATCGATTAAAGCGTCCAATACGGTCGTGATGATACGTACCGTACGGCTTTTAGTCCGCACAATGGATGCCGAAGGTATGAATTATCCGTTGCATCTCGGCGTGACGGAAGCCGGAGATGGCGAAGACGGCCGGATAAAAAGCGCCGCAGGTATCGGAACGTTGCTTTCGGACGGTATCGGCGACACCATTCGCGTATCATTAAGCGAAGATCCCGAAGCGGAAATGCCCGTCGCCCGCAAATTGGCGGACTATATTACCGCACGTAAAAATCATACACCCATACAGGCCGTTGCATCACCATTATACGACCCCGTACATCCGGTAAGACGTAAAAGCAGGACAGTAAACGGAATAGGAGGCGACACGCCGCCCGTCGTCGTTTCCGACCGGACAAAATGCGACGGCGTAACCGTTTCCGGCAGGATAAGCAGCGATAACGCTACCGATAATCATCTCAAGCCGGACTGGATATATACCAACCCGGAAAATATTACGGATTCGCCCTGCATTAAATATATCGTCGACGCAGCAAACCTGTATTCTGCAGAAACAGCAAACCTGTATCCGCAAACAAAAGTATATCCCTGTTTTTCCGTTCATGAAAAAGACCGGTTCATCGGGTGCGACGCGGAAACCAAATTTATCAATCTGACATACAACGACCTGGACGATGATATGATTCAACTCTTAAAAACAGACAAAAACACAGTCGTCATACTGAACAGTACGCACATCAACTGCACAGGAGAAATGAGAGCGTTTATGCATCGTTTGCTGGACACGGAATGTGATGTACCCGTCATCCTCCGCCGCGAATACCATGAAACCGACAAAGAATCCACTCAGATAAAAGCCGCGGCAGACTTCGGCGCACTGCTCACGGACGGATTCGGCGATGGAATCATGCTATATAATAAATGTATAGACGAAACGGAT
>JAITDQ010000043.1 GCA_031282485.1 Tannerella sp.
GTTGTAATCGAAAGTGATGTCGTCCACCGTAAATTTGTGGCAGGCGGCGATGTGAATACCGAACTTTTCGGGGTCTTTGACGGTCAGTTTTTCGATTCGCAGGTTTTCGACTTTCATCATGATAAAAACGCTGCCGATGAAAAAGTTAAGCGGACTGACGCCGTTGCGCTCTCCTTTGGCATGATGTACGCCGACATTGTTTCCGTCCCAGATGCCGCCGGAAATGACGATATTCCTGTTTCCTTCGTCGAAATCGGCGTTGGTAATCATGTAATCGTTTGCGTTGTCGGCAAGACGGATGACCGTAGCCGGGTCTAATTTCAACGTCTGATTGGAATGTATCCTCAACGATTTACTGATAACGTAATGTCTGGCGGGCGGCGGAAGATATACCGTTAACGCCTTCGAATCAAGCAGCGCCTGAATCGCTTGCGTATCGTCCGTAACGCCGTCGCCTGCCGGCGCCGGCAATTTATCCTGCGCGGAAAGATGCCCGCAGAAACACATCAACAGTATGATGTTCTGAATGGCCTGACTCACTAATTCCGTCGTTACCGGTTTTGTGTAGTTCGATTTCAGGATTTTCGCAAAATGTCTCATATCTATAACTTTTAATTATGCATGCAAAGGTAAACATTTTTTCCGTATAAGCCTTTTCGGATGCATCTTTTAATTCAGGATGTAAAGCCTGTGTGAAACCGGCAACGTCATTAACGGCGGGTGGCAAGCGGGGGCATCAGGAGTTTTTCGCGGATGTGTTGTCCGGTATATGAGCGCTCGCAGGCGGCGATGTTTTTCGGCGTTCCCGTGCAAACGATGTTGCCGCCGGCTTTTCCGCCTTCGGGACCTAAGTCGATGACGTAGTCGGCGCACTTTATCACGTCCGGGTGATGTTCGATGATTACTACCGTATGGCCTTTGTCGATGAGTGCGCCGAAGGCGTTGAGCAGCGTTTTTATATCGTGGAAGTGGAGACCGGTTGTAGGCTCATCGAAAACAAACAGCGTCGATTCGTGCTTTTCCTGACCCAGGTAATATGCGAGTTTTACGCGCTGGTTCTCGCCGCCGGAGAGCGTGGAGGACGTTTGTCCAAGTTTTATGTATCCAAGCCCCACGTCTTGCAGGGGCTTGAGTTTTTTGATGACTTTCTTCACCTGGACGCCTTTTTTCTTTTCCAGAAATTCAATGGCTTGGTTGACCGTCATGTCGAGCATGTCGAATATGTTGACGCCATGGTATTCGACTTCCAGAACTTCGGGTTTGAAACGTTTCCCGTGACAGGCTTCACATTCGAGCAGGATGTCGGCCATGAACTGCATCTCGACCGTTATCCGGCCTTCGCCCTTACATTCTTCGCAGCGTCCGCCTTCTTTGTTGAACGAAAAATAGGCGGGGGTGTAGCCCATTTGTATCGACAGGGGCTGTTCGGCAAAAAGTTTCCGCAACTCATCGTATGCGCCGATATACGTCACGGGGTTGGAGCGTGAACTTTTGCCGATCGAATTTTGGTCGACAAACTCAATAGTCCGTATCCGCCGGACATCGCCGCCAATCGAAGCACATTCGACCGAAGGAGCGGCGTCGTCGATGATACGTTTCACGCCTTCGTAAAAAATATCCCTCACCAGCGAGCTTTTTCCCGAACCGCTTACGCCGGTGACAACCGTCATTACGTGCAGCGGGAATTTGACATCTATGTTTTTGAGGTTATTTTTCCTCGCACCCTTTATCTCGATGTACTGATTCCATGGACGTGTACGGGCGGGCGTTTTTATCTGTTCTTCGCCCGTGAGGTAGCGCACGGTATGGCTGTCGCTCTGCTCCGGCAGACCGGCAACGGTGCCCTGGTAGACGACTTCGCCGCCGAGACGGCCGGCGCCGGGGCCGATGTCGATGATGTAATCCGCCGCACGGATGATATCCTCGTCGTGCTCTACGACGACGACGGTATTGCCGAGCGACTGGAGCTGTTTTAATACTTCGATAAGCATTCCTGTGTCGCGCGAATGAAGTCCGATGCTCGGTTCGTCCAGAATGTAAAGCGAGCCGACAAGGCTGCTCCCAAGCGAGGTGGCAAGGCTGATACGCTGGCTTTCGCCGCCGGACAGCGTGGAGGAAAGACGGTCTAACGTCAGGTATCCCAGTCCGACATCGAGCAAAAACTGCAGCCGGTTGTTTATCTCGGTAAGCAGGCGTTTGGCGATAAGGGCGTCGGTTTCGTTCAGTTTGATGCCGTCAAAAAACGGTTTGAGTTCGTTGACCGGCATGCTGACTAATTCGGAAATGTTTTTCCCTCCTGTCTTTACGTACATGGCCGTTTGTTTCAGGCGACTGCCTTTGCACCGTGGGCAGACCGTCTTCCCGCGATAGCGCGCGAGCATGACGCGGTACTGTATCTTGTACTGGTTGTTTTCGAGGTGTTTGAAAAATTCGTCGATACCGGCAAGGTCTTTCGCGCCATGCCACAGGAGGTCTTTCTCTTCTTCCGTAAGATCGTAATAGGGGCGGTGTATCGGGAATTTATATTTGGCGCTCCGGCTTATAAAATCCCTGTTCCATTCGCCCATTATCTCGCCTTTCCAGCAGACTACGGCTCCTTCGTATACGGACAGACCTTTGTCGGGTACGACAAGGTTTTCATCCACCCCGAGCACCCGGCCGAAGCCTTCGCACGTCGGGCAGGCGCCTATGGGGTTGTTGAAGTTGAACATCCTGTCCGACGGTTCTTCGAACTGTATGCCGTCGGCTTCGAACTTCTTTGAAAACTCGAATACTTCCGTCCGTTTCGGCGTATAAACTTTCAGGCGGCACACATCGTGGCCTTCGAAAAAGGCTGTCTCCACGGAATCGGCAAGACGGCCCCGGAGGAGTTTGTCGCCCGATACGGCCAGGCGGTCTATGAGAATCTCGACGACCGGCAGTTTGGATTTGAGGAGTTTTGCATCATCGAGCGCTTCCTGTATGCGGTATACTTTGCCGTTTATCTCCAGGCGCGAATATCCTTCTTTGCGGAGAATCTCCAGTTGTTCCTTCAGTGTCCGCCCTTTGGGTACGATTAAGGGGGCGTAAACCGCAAAACGTGTGCCTTCGGGGTACGAAAGCGCCCGGTTGACGACGTCGCCGACGTGGTGTTTTTTCACCTCCACTCCTGTCACCGGTGATATGGTCTTGCCGATGCGGGCATAGAGCAGGCGCATGTATTCGTATATTTCCGTCGATGTGCCGACCGTCGAACGCGGGTTGCGCACGCTCACTTTCTGTTCTATCGCAATGGCGGGGGGTATTCCTTTGATATAGTCGCACTCCGGCTTGCTCATCCTGCCCAGGAACTGGCGAGCGTACGACGAAAGGCTCTCCACGTAACGCCGTTGCCCTTCGGCATATAACGTATCAAAAGCCAGGGACGACTTGCCGCTACCGGACAGGCCGGTTATGACGACAAACTTATCCCGGGGGATTTTAACGTCTATGTTCTTGAGATTGTTAACACGTGCACCTTTGATGAAAATATACCCGTCATCGCTTTTTACATCCTTGTCCATATTTGTTTTCAGGGAAGTCATAATGTCTGTTCCTATAATAATTGCAGCCGGCAAAGATAATGCAAGTTGAGTGTAATACAAAATAAATGCAGACTTTTTAGCAATACAGGGATTAATTAAAATTTCACAGTCC